>JAEINL010000159.1 GCA_016342655.1 Sphaerochaeta sp.
GCGACCTGCATCCCAGAGGCCTGGAATGCAGGTTCTTCCAGGTCTTTCGCATTAAAATATTTTTCGCATAAAACCAACCAATGTTTTTTTATGGCTTCTCCACAGACTTGGGCATTGTTGGCCAGGCTGGTGATGTAGTACCTCGTCTCCTTGGTCTTCTTTCCGGTGTTGACCTTCTCTGTCTTCTTGTCAAACCGTATCACAGCCTTCATTCCCGGCCAGTCCGAGAACTCGCAGTCATCAGTGACCCTCACCTTTGCCACCGTATATACGCGCTCCTCAATCTGCCCATGTGCCTTCTCCAGAGTCCTATGGTACAGATTCGGATCCGATTCTGCCCGCTTGAGGTAGTCTGGGGTAAAGTATGCGGCACTCTCCTCAAGCAGCGTCTTCTGGTTTCCTTTCAGGCCACCCAGGTAGTGTCCTCCTTGGTCTACGATGACCTTTATGGTCTGGCGCTGGGTGTTCATGGCATCGAAGGAGACCAGTGTCTTGCGTAGGTCCATGGTGGCAAGCACCTCCTGAGCCATGGGTATCTCGTTGGACTTCTGCTCTATCTGGGAGGACTTGAGGCAGATGCCATTGTAGCTCGAGTACACGTGGAGTGTCTGTATGTTGCGTTTTACCTTGCCGTCGGCATCTTCCTGCCTACCCGAGCCTCTTGCCTCCTTGCCGTCGACACACAATTGGACCATCTGCGGCTCGGGTATGTGCAGGACCTTACGCAGCTCTTCCATGGATTCCTTGATGAAGTCCGTCAGGGCTTTGTTGAACTCGCCCATGTCTATCAGTGAGAATACCCTGTTGAAGGTGTCGTGCGAGGGTATACCCGCCTTCAGGGGTATGAACTTGCGGAAATACTTCTGCTTGCAGGTGCACATCACCTCCATGTCCTGGAATGTCATAGCCCCTCCGAGGGTGGCGAAGAAACTCAGCACTATGATTTCCGAGAGCGGGTAGGAAACCTTTCCCTTCACCCTGGGATCGGCAATACCCTTTTTCAGGATGCTCACAAAGCGATCTATCACCTTACGCCCAGCCTTTGCATCAGCTTCCCATCTCCCCAGGCTGTCCATGGCTTCCCTGATTTCCATAAAGAGGTCCCTGCCCCTTGTACTGTTCGGATCCATATCAGCCCTCCCAGCAGAAGCCGTGCTTCTGCGCCAGAGCCTTGCACGGCTCTGGTATGCTGGTTTTGACCCAGCGCCCGTTGACCCAGACCCTGCAGATGAAGGCCGAGGCCTCCAGAACTGCAGCGACATCCTCACCCAGGGCGGAGCCGAGGGTGGACAGCAGCCCCCTTGCAACCCTCCTTGCCTCTGAGGCAAGGGGGCCTTTCAGGGGAAGCGAAACATCGGGATAGGCAACGCCTGTCCAGTCGCAGCTGTACAGGAACGGGTTGTCATCTCCATACAGCGCATGCAAAAGGGCCGAGGCGACCACAGCCGTCCCATCCTCACCCATGCGCTTGGGGACCCCCTCAATCTGGGTGCGACAATGCCACCACAGCAGGGCATAGCCACCATAGCGTACGGTGTGCACCTCACCCTTGACCTTGGGTTTGGTTGGTACCAGGCCCCCCTTCTCGGTGATTGTTCCAATGTACTCGTCCACAACTCTCTTCACCTTGTCGGTACCCTTAATCCTCTCGGAATGGCCCCGATAGATGCGGTAGGTGCTCTCGTTGATCTTGTTGACGTACATTCCTTTCTTCTTGTGTTCCATGACCCATGGCGGATACGGCATAAGGCCTCCTAATGTATTACATTCGATGTAATACATTATATAACAAAACCACCTCTATTACCAGAAAAACTTTCGTTTTTGCCAATATTTTCGGTGGTTATTTCAATAGAGGAATATACTTACCTACCGCTCATGCGTTTGTCCTGCTACATTCCGTAGTAGTTGCTTTCTCTGTCAGCTTTGCAAGCATGCGCAGAATGAATGGTTGGTGACGGAATGGTTTCTCCCGTACTAAAATTTTCCTCACCACTATAAGGAGTATGATGATTCTCCAACGAAGCGAGAGTAGCAAAAGCATTACCATGGTTCGTGCGCCAGTTCGGCGTTATACATATAGCTGGGTGAAACTCCCGGCCTGACAAAGCCTAG
>JAEINL010000160.1 GCA_016342655.1 Sphaerochaeta sp.
TTAAGGCGATCCCGGCGAAGGGAGACCCGGCTGTTAGTACTGGTTTCATTAGTAACAAAAGTAGTTATTTGTTTACATTCTTGAGCTAAATCTTCTCTCCACATTGTTCTTTTGTAGAAGTATTTGTCATATTCCGGCAAAAATGGATTGGCGTCTCCCTTAATTTTCACATGATACCGGATAGGCACCTTCGATATGCGGTATAAGCGATGGTGCTCAATACCTTTCTTCGATATGCATTGATCGGTAAAATGGTTATTGAGAAAATAACGCCGATGAATCCAGCGGCGGTTTTTGTTGCCGTGCTGGTATTTAGCCCATCGTTTAAGTTGCCAATAGATAAATGTTCCCAGTCGCGCGAAGGTGCGCTTTGCACAGATTCCTTTGTGATAGTTCGACCATCCCCTGATGACAGGATTGAGTTTGCGTATCAAGGCATGTGCTGGTATACCACGATTTTCATGTATGATTTTCTTGATCTTATCTTTGAAGGACTGAACGGACTCTCGTGATGGATGAATCACCATCTTGCCCTTGTATTTTCGGACATTCTGGGAGAGGAAATTAAAACCATCATCGATATGCGATATTTTGGATTTTTCCGGTGAGAGCTGTAATCCTCTCTCGTGCAAGAACTTTTTTACCAATGGAATAATTTCATCGTTTATTAGTTCTTTGCTGCCTGAAGTAATCACAAAGTCGTCGGCATAGCGTACGAAGTTTACTTTCTGTTTTTTCCATCTGGGAAACTTAGCCATAACAGCCGTCTCCAGTCCGTCTAAGACCATGTTCATGATCACCGGCGATATGGTACCGCCCTGTGGTGTCCCTTTGAGTGTGGGAAACAAACGCTTTTTTTCGATGTATCCGGCCTTCAGCCATTTTTTAAGGATGGTTTTGTTAACAGGGATATTTTCCAATATCCAGTCATGCCTGATATTATCGAAACACGCTTTTATATCTGCTTCGAATATCCATTGCGCCGATACTTTCCGGCAAAGAGCGGCGAAACATTGCTCCACGGCATCGTTGCACCCCCGTCGAGCCCGGAATCCATATGAGTTCCGGTCGGCCGTGGTTTCGGCATACGGGTCGAGCGCGATTTTAAAAAGTGTTTGCATCGCCCTGTCGTGCATGGTGGGAATGCTCAGTGGTCGTTTCTTACCGTTCTTCTTTGGGATGTAAATCCGGCGTAATGGCTTGGGACTATAACCTCTTGTTTTGAGACTCTTAGCTGCATGGAGTTTTTCATACGGGTTAACCCATATGACCTTATCCACTCCCGGGGTCGATCCGCCTTTGTTGGTGGTAACCCGGAATACAGCCAGTAATTTAGCATAGAATGATTTTGAAACCAGAAACATCAGGGCTTTTGCTTTGCCCCATTGTTTGTTCTTAACAGCCTTGGCAATCCGTTTTTGCAGCCTGCTCACCTTCTGTATCACTTTGCGCCATATAATGGTTTGCCAGTGATCAGTATAGTGTGGGAGTGCACACGATAAATTTTCATTCTCGTTCATTTGCTTTCTTCCATTAGCAGGTTCTGTAATGACTTTTTGCCATAAAGCACCAGATGAAGGTAGGCAGGCTTTCGCCTGTGGTGATGTTACCTTAGTTCAACCACTATCCAACTCATTACAAGCTGGCATTCGCTTGTTTCATCCTCTCTGTCCGGCGTTTCCCGATGCCTTACGGTTACGGTTTTAACCAGTTCGTTTACTCGAAACGGGTCGGTGAGAGCGCCGGGCTTACACGTTCCATATTAATAACAATTATGTGGGGTTAGGTCCATCCTGTCCGCCGGCTGATCCACATCCTTGTAAGCACTGCGTTAAACGTGCTTAACCTGTCAGCTTACCGTTTTGGTACGAAGCGTATCATTCTCTTTTTTCGCTCCTTAGCCATCTCGACGGTTACGGAATATTCAAATATTTTAACCATACCCACTCATCCAAGCCCTTAATTGGCTTTGAGACTCCAAAGACTGTCTGCCTCACGGTTTCCAGCCCCGCCATTGGCTACACGAGCCGACGATTGGTACTGTTTCCCAGGGGCTTCACCCAATAATGGCT
>JAEINL010000161.1 GCA_016342655.1 Sphaerochaeta sp.
GCCATGAGGTCCTCTTATGGATTTATTATTACCTAGGATTGAGAAGAGTTAAAGAGGGGTCGAATTTACGCTTACACATAACGTTTCCAACCCTGCCATTTCACTATATCAGTAAAACAGACCGTGTCAATAACCAATTAAATTGGTGTCAGGGTGTTTGGTAAACGTCTTGTGCTGTAAGTCGTTTGCTTGCATACCAATGCGACGATACCTTTTCCACATTTGATGCAGCGTTCAGGCAGTGAACGGATCATGCATTGGGGAATCCGAGAGTTATACTCCTATCCAGCTAACGGACACCAGGAAAAATACATCCAGGCCATGCCTTCACCCCTTCCACTACAATCTTTGGCACCCTCAACGTTGTATTCCAGTACAGCAGGCTTCTGCCAGCTGTACAACGCTTGTCTTTCTTGTGCTCAGGGAAAGGGACTACACAAGAAAGTGTCTCGCCACACGGGGATTCGCATTGATGCTCTCTTTGCTTTCTCTGATAGGATCGGCACCTTTGGGTATGCGCTCACTATCTGTCCTTACGGTCCAAGGCCTCGCGCAGTAGGGTATTCTCAGCCTTCAGCTTTGCTACTTCATGCTCTTTTATACCCTAAATTATTCAGGAAAATCATACAGCCATACCAAATTCACCTTGTTCATACCAGTCTTTAGACACCCCTTGGTTCAGATTTCAAGCCTGGCGATAGGGGTATGTCCCAAAGGGGTGTCCAGTACTGTAGGTATGCTTGGGTTCCTAGTGCTTTGTTGGATGGTGCATTTGACAAGTCATTGCAATAGTCTATGGGAAAATTCTCATGACAGTGAAGGTTCGCCAAAGAGGAAACACATAGATTTTTCATTTGATTTCCGGCTACATTTTTCTTCCTATCATCTGGATGATATTGAAATACTTTCCAGCCCCTGCTTCCATCATTGCAATATCACTTTGGGCATAGGGGTTGGGAGATTGCAGCCACTCATCCCAGGCTTGTTTGCATGAGTCCATTTCACGAAGCTCGGTAATCTCAATGCCCGATTCTTTTTCCCATAGGGCCCTCCACCAGCGGCAAGAATAGAAATACCACTCAGGTGTCCAGAAGGGTTGCACTTCCTTAGGCAATTGCCCTTCAGGAAAATCTTGTATGAATCCGGGAACGGCAATGGCCACATAGCCACCTTTCTTCACAAAGGGCAGAAGCTTAGGCAACATGCTCTCGTTATTGCCAAAGTAATGATAGGAGTCCACGCTTATGATCATGTCAAAGTACTCTTGGGCAAACGGAATCTCTTTGGTTGCATCAACGAGGAAGGGAAATATCTTCGAATCAAGTCCCAATCTTGCAAAGCGTTTCGCATTCTCGCTGGGGGAAACCCATAAATCGGCAGCAAACACCGGCACATCGTATTTCTGGGCAAGCAGGATGGAAGAAATCCCCATTCCACAACCTAGGTCAAGGATACGCATACCAGGGGAAATAGGGAGAAAGCCAGCCAGTTCTTCAGTAATGCGCATGGCATTTGGCCCCATCATGGTTTCCAGGAGAAAAGCCTTGTCATACTTGTCGGTAAAAAGAGTGTCCATAGTCATGTTCCTTTTGTCTCAGATTTGTACGTACATTCTATGCCATGTGGTTTTCAAACGCATCCCACTTCTTGTTTCAGAAAGGAAAAAGTGCCCCAACCGAAGTCAGGGTGCTTTCCTTTCAGCCATTTTTTTTGGCATTGAGAATTTTGTATATGGCTTTTTCCGACAAGAAGTACTGTTCAGCCAAACCACCTACAGAACAACCTGCCAGACGTTTGGCAATAATTTCCTTGTTCCTTGCACTGACAATCTCCCTTGTATCTGTGTTTGCACCCCACGGCAACTTACTGTCCGCTTTACGTGGAATATACATATACTCACCGTCAATGTACTGTTGAACCGCAAGCAATAAGGCCTGCGGCAATATATCGTCTGCTTTTTTGGGCTCAATCATAAACCTTGTGGGATTTTGTTAGTCTTAGGGTTCCTGACATAGGTTTTTCTGCTGGCATCAAAGAGC
>JAEINL010000040.1 GCA_016342655.1 Sphaerochaeta sp.
AAAAAAAGAATCATGCAGAAAAATGCATGACTCTCATTGATTGTATGTTTTTGTTGCCTCCAACCGCACAGGTCGAAATAATGAGTAGATTGAATGAGTAGCTACCTCCTATACGGATGCTACGGCCAAAGGCATTGCCAAAGGTACCCAACTGGGATCGAGGGTAAACACCACATCAGCCTCGAGCCAAGAAGAGTAGGACCTGAGGTCTACCAAGATATTGGTCCTGAGAGCATCAAGCTCCGGTGTTCCGCACAGACCACTTTTGAAACAGGCCTCCAAGTCCAATTAGGGGAGGGGTTTATTTTTTATTCATTGTAACATTTTATAGTGGACTAATGTACGGTAATAGGTTATAGTATCCATATGGCACCCTTTCCAGGGGTGGTAGCCGTTACCATGTTGGTGAGCCAACATCGGGAAGGAGAAAACACTATGCACGTTGAATTCAAAGAGATGCTGCTGGAGCTTGTCCCAGACGACCACATGGACAGGAAGGTCCGGAAGCTCAAGGAGATTGCCAATGTCGCAGGTTCCCTGGTCAGCCTCACTGTCAGGGACGGGTCGACCTACCTGTCTGTCCGCTATGACGACAGGTACACCGAATTCTTCAGGACACGCAATGCAGGGCGTCCGAGGAAGAAAAAGGCCAAGCCCATGACCTGTGGGGAAGTAAGTACGCTCCGGCGGGAAGTGGGTTCGAGGGAGACTGCCTCGGCAATCAACATGAGCCTCTCAACCTTCTACCGTCGCTACTTGGAGAATATGGGAAAGGGTAAGGATGAAATCTTCACATGATCGTCATTCCCAAATTAATACGGGAAACTACGGCCCGAAGACATTTCCAGTGCCGTTTTTCCCAAATTAATATGGGAAAGGGCTGGCCCAAATGTTTTTGGATGCCTTTCCCAGTCCACTGGAGGAGATAAGGCCGCGAAGATGCCCAGTAAGGCTCTGTCACAGCAAGGGGGACCCATGTACATAAAGAAAGTGAAGACGAAGAGCGGACGCACAAACATAGCCATCTCACAGTCATACAGGGACGGCGAGGGAAAGTCGAAGTCCCGCGTGGTGAAGGGTCTGGGGTACCTGGACGACCTGGAGAAGGAGCATGGGGATCCCTGGCCCCTCATCATCGCCGAGCTGGAGGCGCTCGAGCGGGAGTACGCCCGGCTGCATCTGGTCACCATGCTTCCCATAGCCATGGACGAGCGCCTCGTCCCCGAGGATGCCTCGGGAATCATGAATTTCGGGTATGCCGCGCTGAGCAAGCTCTACCATGAGCTGGAGATAGACTATCTGGTCAACAACAGGCGCAGGTACCTCACCTGCAGCTACAACCACAACGCCATATTCAAGATGCTCGTCTATTCGCGCATCCTGTACCCCGGGTCCAAGAAGCGGGCATGGGAGCAGAGGGGAAGGCTGTTCGACAAGATGGACTTCTCCCTGGACGACGTGTACCGCTCGCTGGACTTCTTCACTTCCATAAAGGACGACCTTCTCGAGGCGCTGGATGCCAGGCTCACCAAGGTCCAGGGGCGCAACACCAGCATATTCTACTATGATGTGACCAACTACTATTTCGAGATCAACCAGGAGGACGAGTTTCGCATGCGGGGCTGCTGCAAGGAGAACCGTCCGCTGCCCATAGTCCAGATGGGCCTGTTCATGGATACAGACGGCATCCCCGTCTCCTACAAGCTTTTCGAAGGCAACAAGGCAGACGTGAAGACCTTCAGCCCCGCACTCTCCTATCTGCGCAATCTCAATGTCCGCAAGAAGGGCGGGCGGTTCATCATAGTCATGGACAACGGGATGTTCAGCGGCGACAACCTGCGCCAGATACAGATAGACGGCAACGGCTACATCGTCGCCTACTCGCTGAGGGGGGGGACCAAGGAGATACAGGCCAAGGTCCTCGACCCCAACGGGTACAGGTACAAGAAGAGGACCAAGGACAAGGTTACTGGCAGCGTTACCTATGAGGATGCGCCCTGGAATCCTGACGACCCGGAAACGATGGGGGTCGACAGGTACAAGTCGTTCGACATCCCCTACGAGCTGAACCTGTCCAACCTCAAGGGCAAGAAGCAGAAACTGAAGGTGGATGTGATGCGCTTTGTCATCGGCTACAGCCAGAAATATGCGGACAGGGCCAGGGAGGAGCGTGAGAGGGTCATCGAGAAGGCCGCCAGGATTGCCGAGACGGGGCAGTTCTTCGGTTCCAGCGATTCGCGCAAATACGTGAAGAGCACACCCTTCTCCAAGGAGGACGGGGAGAAGCTCGAGGTGGAGTACATCCATGAGCTGGACATGGAAAAGATAGAGAAGGACGGGCGATTCGACGGCTACCATGCCGTCATGACCAGCGAGCTGGACATGCAACCCGAGAAGGTCATCAGGCAGTACCGGGGGCTGTGGGAGATAGAGGAGACGTTCCGCATCTCAAAGACGGAGCTCAGGAGCCGCCCTGTCTACGTATCAACAAAAAACCACATAGAGGCACATTTCCTGACCTGTTTCATTGCGCTCACGCTGCTGAGGGTGTTGGACAAGCGCCTGGATGACGCTTATTCCACAGAGGAGATACTGACCAACCTGCGGACCTGCAATGCCCATTACCTGGGCGAGAACATCTACCAGTTCTACCAGATCAGCGATTGCCTCAAGGACATAGGGAAGACTCTCGGCATTGACTTCACTAAGAAATACCTGACGAGACAGGAAATACGCAATATTATTGGGGAGACGAAGAAGACGGAGTATTAGTCCACACCTTTATGAAACCAGAAAAAGTCCATACCTTGTTCCATTGTAACAGGTTACGGACTTTTTTTTGGTTTTTAGCTGCGGAAGACAAGATATAATCAATGTCCATAAATTATACTAGCCTATGATATGGCCAAAAAAAAGAATCATGCAGAAAAATGCATGACTCTCATTGATTGTATGTTTTTGTTGCCTCCAACCGCACAGGTCGAAATAATGAGTAGATTGAATGAGTAGCTACCTCCTATACGGATGCTACGGCCAAAGGCATTGCCAAAGGTACCCAACTGGGATCGAGGGTAAACACCACATCAGCCTCGAGCCAAGAAGAGTAGGACCTGAGGTCTACCAAGATATTGGTCCTGAGAGCATCAAGCTCGAGCAGGCTCCGTTCTTCCTTCAAATAGAAATACAGTGTGACCGAAAGGCTCCTGCCATGCTGGATGGCAAACAGGGAGGACTTCCTGAAACCCTCTCTCTTCACATGTCTCTTTGCAATATGCTCGAGGTCTTTTTGGATGGATGAAGAGGGGGCAGCACCTAGGAGTTCCCTGCTACTTTGCAAGAGTTGTTTAACTAGCATAGGGGCAAGTCCTACAATGAAAAAGATCGTTACGATGGGGTCTATGTAGAGGGCAAGTCTCGTATACCCTTTCTTGTTGGCATAGAAGATCAAAACCATGGCAAGCACTGCGGCGAAGCTTATAGCTGCATCAATGAGCCATGAGCGTGCTTCAACACGGAGCATCGGCGACTTGAGCCTTTTTGCCTGTACGACTAACACGCCATAGACAATGAGACAGAGTACCAAAGAGACCATGTTGATCTTGAAGGCGATACCCACATCGATGGCATACCCACCAGTAAGGATAGCGCGTAAGGCGCTTGCTGCAATGCTAAAGGTCATGAGCAACATGACCGTTGAGCGAATGGCGATGAAAAATGGTTCGAAGGCACCATAGCCGAATTGGAATTCCCTGTTTTCCTTACGGAAGAGCAGGCTTACAATCCAGCCTGATCCTAGGATAAACACGCTTTGGATCAATGAATACAGTCCATCAAACAGCATTGAATTTGAATTTGCCTGAAATGATGCAACAACACTCACTATGCCAAAAGCAAGGCACACTGCCGTTGTTACCCGTAAGAGAAGAAGTTCGGTCTTTTTGTTACTCATATCCCACTTGTTCATATGTATGGCGTTCATTCGCCCGTTGCAGGGATAGATATCCTTACGACCATCGTTTGTGTCCTACGTATAGGGCATGTGCATTAAGAGATGCACTTCTTCCGACAGTATACATGTATAATGTATGAATATTTTACCATACTACGTGTATAGGTGCAAGGGTGTACTCACAGTCCTTATTTTATCGTTTTATTCCCCAACGAAGCGAGAGTAGCACAAGCATTACCATGGTCCATACCCCGCCCCAAGTTGTAACATGGCCAGCCTAGACTGGCCAATCTAGCTCGAACTTGGCGATTATTTCCCGCTGGAGTTTGGAGGGTGTGCTGAAGATCGGCTTGTACTTTCCCCTGAAGGAAACCTTGGAAAGCGTGCTCATCCTGAATAGCAGCTGTGCGTAAGTCTTCAGCCTCTTGAGGGTCTTGCTGTCTTTTCGTTTTTCTGCCAGCTTGCTTTTCAGCCTGCTCAAGATTGTCAGGGCAATAAAGATGACGAACATCTTCCCCTCAGAGGACTCTACCTTATGGGCCGTTATGTGATTCCCATTCAGGTCGTTCTTGCATATGTCGTAGAAGATTTCCGAACTGTTTCTCTGTTGGTAGGCTACGTAGATTTCTGCCCTGGATCTCTTGCGGTTGGTCAGAAGGCACCAGTATCCGGCATATTTCTTCTGGAACTCTGCAATGATAGGCCCCTTTTCCAAGACTTTCCTCCCCTTCTTGGGAGTGTCCCTGACCTCAAAGAACTGCTTGTAAAGTTCCTTATGGGTACCAACCGGCTCATTGGTCTCAAGCTCCTTCTTGCACCTTGCCAAAAGCTCAATGAAATTCTTCTCTGCCTCGGCCCTGGCCGCTGGGTTGTACACCACATGCAGGTAGCAACGGCGACCATTCCTTATCAGGGGCTTTGCGATGCATTGGATCACCTGCTCCTTGCCTTCGGAATCCAGCACCTCTGTCCTGGCTTCAAGGGTATACAGCCGGTCTCTCAGCGAATCGATGATCTCGTACTGCCAGGAAACATTCCTTGGTACACATATGATGTAGTCAAATCCTTCGCTATGAAAGATTTCCAGGTTTTTCTCACTATAGTAGCCCTTGTCGAGTGTGATGCAGATGCATTTCAATCCAAGTTTTTTCAGGGCGTCTATGAGGTTCCTTACCGTCGTACTGTCGTGTCTGGAGCCGTTGTAGACAAGGGAAAGTATGGGGACCATGGTGTCCTGTCTGGCTAGGATTGCAATGTTTGCCTGTGGCAAGGCCATAGGAGCGTGGGTATAGCCATATTCGACCAGAGGGTTGGTCTCTGTACTGTGACATCCGATATTCGTGGAGTCGAAACAGAAATATCCCTTCACGCATCTGTTCGCCTTCATCCAGCTGTCATAGAACGTGTTCCTCCTGTCGTTGTTGAGGGAGGACAGGAAATCGGAAACCGACTGTGGGCTCATATGCTCAATCTTGGGATTTCGACCCTCAGCCCAATCCCCACACCAGGAGAATGCCTTTTCTGTGCATATGAGATATTCGGCCATGCCGATTATGATTTTGGTATCATCCTTGCCGAAGGCCCCCTTCAGATGCTTTTCAAGGCCGAGCTCCCTGACTATGTCATCAAGGAGAAGAGTCTCACCTATAAGGGTGGTGGATGACACCTCGAGCTTCGCCAGTTCCTCAACAGCATAGTCAGAACTGTAGTGGCTGTTGTAGATGACGGGTCCGTCCTTGGTTTCGCGCTTGCCGACAATCTTGCGGGTATGTCTGGTCTGCTTATTCTCGGAATCCCAGTGGGCCCAATCCTTATAGACATACCAGTACCCTTGTTTCTTGTTGTAGACATCAATGATCTTCGGCTCTGTGAGCTCGGCTTTATCTTGTTTAACCATGTTACAGAACTGTAGCATGTATACTAGGAAAAAGAAACCTGTAACCCTTTGTTTTACACAATGGAACAGCTATTTGTGGTGATTTTAGACTAACATGCTACAACTTGGGCGGAATTTTATCTTGCCAAAGGGTGATTGGCTATGGCTACAATCTTCAGTAATGGCTGGACAAATATCATCCCAACTTTTATGATAGGCCATCATGAAAAACACCTCCTACCTGCTGTTACTCAACGAAAGGCTTAAGAAAGACATCCTCTGCCTACCTGCAAAAGAGAGGGAACGTATACTCGAGAAATTGTCTTTTTTGGAAAACGGCATGTGGGACGCGGGTGTACGGGTAAAAAAGCTCAAAGGACCCTCGAACAAGGTAATCTTTGAAGCCAGGATCAGCAAAGGGGACCGACTCATCTTCACCCTCGGTAGAGACGGGAATCGCACCTGCATCTACCTATGGGGGGCGGTCCACCATGATGATATCAGCTCGAAGGCCCGGTCAATCTTTCCTGATAACGCACCGTTTCTACACTTCGAAACCACGAGCGAAGAGAGCTTGGATGATCTGTTTATCGACTCCCTATCTGATGATCTGTTCACCCAGGAAACGATTGAACAGAAGGTGCTTGAAGATTATGGCCCCCAAAAATGGATGGATATCGGCGACGATCAGCTGAAAAGGCTCTTGGGGAAAAACAATCCTGACTTCTTTGAGCTCTTTCTCTATCTGACCGGGGAGCAGCAGGATGTGCTCAATCAGAAACCTCCCATACTTCTGTCGGGAACGGCAGGCAGTGGCAAAACCACACTGGCCATCTACTATCTGCTTAAGGGCAGCCATACCGGGCAGAATGTGTTGTTCGTCACCTGCAGTCATTTCCTCAGGGATTATTCAGAAAAACTGTATCGGGGCCTGATCGTTCAATCCTCCTTGGAGAACAAGATCGGAAATGTACGGTTCGCCATGCTGCGCACCCTGATCCTTGAGATACTCTCTGAGTCAGGGCTCCAGCAGGACCTGAAACAGGAAGTGGACCTGAAGGGTTTCATTGAGATATTCAACCGACATAGCCTTGCGAAGAAGTATGATCCTGTTTTGGTATGGGAGGAGATTCGCTCCATCATCAAGGGAGCGAACCCCCCTGTAAGCCTTCGCCATTACCGCACCCTTATCGCACGCTATCTGAGCAATTCTTTCACCACTATCCAACTGCGTCAGCTCAAAGACGCCCTTCTTGCCTTGAAAGCCTATGACTTCATCAAGAAATTCGAAAGGATTATCGAAAAGAAGAGTTCGTGCATCGATTTCACCGACTTTGTGCAGAAGCTCTCTTTGCCCAATCAGCAGGCTGACTATGCCACCTTTGCCTATATCCTTGGTGAGATCCTGCGTATCCTCGAGGCAAAGGAGAGCCATCTCAGCTCCCCTCTGCTCTCGCTACAGGAGTATGGCAATCTGGGAAAAAAGAGGGCTCCCAACTTCCTCTACGACCGTCAGGAAATCTACAGCATCGCCGAATATTATCAGGCTCAGCTCGAGGCTGAGAAGCGCTTTGATGAGATTGATCTCTGTAGGCGTGCGATAGTCGCCTTGGAACAACTTGGCGACCAATTCCAATGGGACTTGGTGGTAAGTGACGAAGTGCAGGACTTTTCCGATATCCAGCTCACCCTCCTTTTCAAGCTTTCCAAAAAACCAGGGGAGCTTGTGTGTGCAGGGGATCCCAAACAGATCATCAACCCCAGTGGATTCCGCTGGGAGGAACTAAAAAACCGCTTCTATGAGCAAGCTCTTGCGGTGCCGGAGGTTCAGCATTTGCATCTGAATTTCCGTTGTGTCGGCAGTGTGGTCAAGCTTTCCAACGCATTGCTCAAGCTCAAGCAGCAACTGGTGGGGATCAGCGGACACGAACAGATGGAGGAGTGGAAATTCAATGGCCGTCCACCCTATCTCATCCATGGCATCTCTGAGGTGGAGATGAGCCGTGAGGTAGCCAATACAGCAGCTGGTCAGGTGATCCTCGTGCGTAGCGACAGTGAGAAGCGACGGTTGATGAAGGCTCTGGGAACCGAGCTCGTATTCACCATTAACGAGGCGAAAGGCTTGGAGTTCGATACTGTGCTCCTGTGGAAATTTTCATCCGATGCCAAATCATCCGATATCTGGCGCAAGATCTATGCGGAAAACACCCTCGATACAAGCCACTATCCCTTGATCCGGCACGAGATAAACCTACTGTATGTGGCAGTGACCAGGGCAAGAAACACCCTGATCATCTACGATGGGGCGCGTATTAGCCCTGTATGGCAGGTAGAGGCCCTTGCACCCCACGTTTTCATCACAGAGGAAAAGGATGCTCTACAGCAGATTTGGAAGCGAATATCGACAGCAGAGGAGTGGAACGCTCAGGGTGACTACTTCTTTGAGAGGGAGCACTACTCAGTTGCCACCGAATGTTATCGCAACAGCTCCAACGATGCAATGCAAGATGTGTGCCAAGCATACATCAAAAGAGGTGAGAAGCTCTATCTTGAATCTGCTGCGTTGTTCCTACGTCGGGGGCGAAAGGCCGAAGCAGCCCAGGATTTCGAGGATGCCGGCTCCTATCACAAGGCTCTGCCCCTCTGGAAGGAGCTGAAACGCAAGGACCGCATTGTCCCGTGTGAGATCTCCCTGATGGAAACCGAGGGGAGGTACGCCGAAGCAGCCGATCTTTGGGTGAGGCTGAAACGCTTCGACCGGGCGGTGGAGAACTGGAAAAAAGCTAAGGCGTTCTCCCAACTGGGTTCGTATTATTTCACCTTGCGCTCGTACAGTCTGGCAGGCGAATATTATGCCTCTGCCGGTCAGTTTCTGGAGGCGGCACGCAGTTACAAGCGTCTGAAGCAACTGAAAAAGGCCGCTGATTACTACGTGGCCGGGGACGATCATGCTTCAGCTCTCCCCATCTATATCCGCCTGAAGGCTTTGAATGATGTAATTACTTGCCATACCGCCCTTGGTAATCATTATCAGCTGGGCTCCTTATATGAGAAACGAAAGGAATACAAGCAGGCAATCCAGGAGTTCACCCTCTACGCCAATGAGTCAAAAAAACAAAAAAAGCAACTGCTAGATGAGGCGCGGGCAATGGAAACTGTATCCCGATCGATGATCAAGGCTGGAGTACGGTATGCCGCTATATTGCATCATGGCGAAGCTGCAGCTTTGTTGTTTCATAAAAGGCAATTCGCTCTGGCCGCTGACGAGTATCTGCAGGCTGGAGATCGAAAACTAGCCGCCATCTGCTATACCGCCCTTGATAAGACAGAGCAAGCCATCAATCTGTATGAGGAGATTGGGGACAAGGATTCGTATCTGGAGGTGATAGATATCCTTCGCTCGCGTATGAGAAAAGGACGGCGCTATGATCAAAACCAGATTCAGGCGTGTTATGAGACCGCTGAGTTCCATTACAGAAAGAAGCAGTACGGCAAGGCTCTCACACGCTTCCATGCTGTGAACGAGTCTGATGGGGTTCTCAAGTCCGCCTTGCTAGTCGAGGGACGTGACGAGGAAGTGCTCGACTATTTCATGCAAGTGGACAAATCGGAAAAGGGAATCGAGTTCATCAGCAGGAAAAGGAGCCTTTCCATCTCCAAAAGCTATCTTGAGAGGCTTCTCAGGAGGTCAAGGTATCGGAACCTTGGGGAATTGACCTATGATACAAACGAGAGGATACTCCTGGAGCTGCTGGCAAAACTCCATGCAGGGAATACTCCCTTCGATCTTTCAGAAATCATACAAACCTATCTGGCATCCTTCTGGATGCTCTACCAATCTGATCGGGCACCCAAAGCCTTCATCGACCTGGTCATCGACACCCGGTATCTCAACCATATTTTTATGGTAGTCAGTGATAGCATCGCCATGGAAAAATCATTTGTCGACCAGTTCAAGGAACGGATTCTGACTCGTGCTGTTTCTTCTAACGATACCCTTCTGATAGCACTTGCCCAGGAGAGCCTTCCTTCTACCCTGGATACGGTACTACAGGACCTGCCTATTGATATGCACAACTACCTGCTGTTCAGTCTCGCTCCCACACGATCGGTCCAAGCGCTTGAGTTCATCAAGAAGAATCGTGTGGATTCACCAAGGATACTAGGTTTTTGCTACAGGGCCGGATTGCGCAAAGAAGTGGCGCTTTTCCATGAAGAAATGGAAAGTTACAAGCAAGCAGCTGAGGTCTATCGGGAAAATGGGTATTTCTCCGATGCTCTGCGGTGCTACACGAAAATAAAGGATTCCCTTGGTATGGCAAAAACCTGTGAAGCCATGCATCAGTTCGAGGACGCCCTCGCACTATATACCAAATTGGGTAAGACTGCTGCTATTGCCAGAATGAAAAGACTGATACAAAAGAAACAGTTCATCCAAAAGGAACTTTTCTAGATCGGGTGCCTAGGGTGACGAGAAGAGATGCCATCGATAGCGGATAAGACAAGGACAAGGGTCAGTCATGGTGATTTGCATGAATACCCCGACCCCATTCCTATGGCATTCCCAATGGTTGCTGGTCAAATGTTGGATTGTATATGTAGGAGTTTTCGCCATGGGTGTCCCGGAAAAAAGTCTGAAACAAAGCAACCCTGAGGCAGGGTCAATACTATTTCTGGCCCACAAGTTGTAACGAAAAATCTAGGGTTTTTGTATTGGGAAACCCTAGTCAAATTCAGCCCACAGAAGAGCATGTTTACTTCAGTTTCCCAGTGCGCATTCGTCTAGCTGGGCGTCAACTGATGCCCGGCTTATGGCGTCGATGCCGTTCATGCACCCTGCCTTGGTGTCGTACCCATCCGATGCCCCGATGCTCAACATCTCGTTGCAGTATGCTCCTATCTTAGAGCCAACCTATGAGAGCACCTTCTCCGCATCTGACCTGTTCCGATCCACCTCAAAGCTCTCCTCCACACTTTCGGGTGAAGGAGTACTTCAGGCGAAGAAGGAAGTTGAGAAGGCCCGGCAGGACCTGGTGACTACGATTGAAGAGATCCAACGCAATGCAGAGGGGTTGCTTCTCAACCTTTTTGTAGCTTTGAATGAATTCCAACTCAAGGAAAATGCAGTAGAGGTCGAACGCATCAGATCTTCAGTGGGGCTTGCCAATGAGAGCAGCATCAGGGCCAAGGAGCTTGCTTGGTATGAGGCAGCCTTTACGGTATTGCAGACCCTGAGGGAGCTTCGCCTGATTGCCTTGGATCTTGAAGGTAGCGGCTTGGAGCTCTAGGTGAAACCAGTACATGAATAAAGGAGTTATATGATGCAGAAACCAGACTACCTAAAGGCAATTGAGAACCGTACGTCAAGACGTGCCTACACCAAAGAACCAATCGAGGCCGAGAAGATTGCCTATCTCCAGGAAATAATCCGTACAATCAATACCGAAAGCGGGCTGTCCATAACCTGGCTGGAGGATGGGAGCAGGGCTTTCACTGCCTTGAAAAGCTACGGAATGTTCAAGAATGTCGGATCTGTCCTTGTCCTGAAGGGGCCTCGCTCTGTATCTGACCTTTCAGAGCGTATCGGCTATTATGGGGAGCTTCTGGTTCTGGAGGCAACTGCCTTGGATCTGGGAACTTGCTGGATCGCGGGTACCTATGACAAAAACAGCAATCTTTTCTCTCTGGGAGTTGATGAGGTACTTGTTTCCATCATATCAGTTGGTAACATCCCTGCTGAACAGACCCTGAAGGAAAAACTTATCTCCCGCATCGTGAGCAGGAAGACTCTTGCCCTAAAAGAATTCTATACTGCAGAAGGGGAAATACCCCAGTGGTTTCTTGAAGGGATCAAGGCCGTACAGAAGGCTCCCTCGGCAGTCAACAGCCAACGGGTGCGGTTCTGGTATACCAAGGAAGGGATAACAGCCACAGTGCCTGGTACCTGGGCTACCGATCCCATCGATATGGGTATCGCCAAGGTACATTTTGCGCTGGCAACAGGGGGACGGTTTGCCTTTGGGGGCCAAGGAGAATTCGAGAAGGGCTAAAGCTATGGTCAGGTGTCCTTACCTCTTAGTTGACTTGTACATTCCTAGGCCGGTATAACGACTGGATGACTAAAGATGTATTGCTCAGACTGTCCGTCTCTTCACTGGCGATACTAAGGAAGAACTGTTCGAGACTACGAAATTCCCCTTTGTAGGGGATAAGAAGCAGGTCATCGTGGTGGGTGCAGGGCCTGCAGGTCTTTTTGCCTCGTTGCGTCTTATAGAAAAAATGGCTATCACTTTAACTCAGCTTCATCTTCTGGTGCATAGTATAGGACAGGGGGTGTGGCAAGAATTGAAACCAAAAGCTTGTCAAACATCAAATGCCTTATGTTCCTTCGGTTTAACCGATAGCTGTATTCGTCCAGGTAGGACTGTAGCTCAAGATTTTCCAACCCATGGAATGTGCCAAGGACAAAAGCCTTCGCACTGGATATCACATGATGCATCTGCTTCAACTTGCTGTTCTTGTCCAATGGATCGAGAACCTCAAATTCATGGAAATAGTCTTTGGTTACCTTCTGGGATTGGTATGCCCTGAAGCCATCGGTGACCAAGGTCGAACCTTTCTTACTGTATTGGCTGCAGAAACCTTCAATCGTTTTCGCCTTGAAGTTGGGCATGATTTTCATCCTCACATACTGCGGAATGCCGTCAGAGGTGCCTGAGACAGCGATTAGAACAACGAATTCGGTTATATATTCCGCTGAGACCTTCTAAGCCTTGTGCAGAAGTGCCCTTAACCAGCTATCAGAGATACAATTCCTACAGAAGGGTAAGTATCGGAAAGTAGCCGATACAAGCCTTGAATTATCGGATTGTAGCGGATAATATATATTGTATCGGATACTATCCGATATAATCCGCTATGGAGGGATACAATGCGCTATGAATCGCTCGAGTCGAAGATTTTGGAGTTCAAGGAACGTCTAGATGACTATTCTCGACTGCTCGAGACAGTCACAGCCTTCGCGAACACTCAAGGGGGAACAATCATCATCGGTATCAGGGACAGCGACCGTCTGATCGTCGGCTTGGATAGAAAGGAGATTGAGCGCTACAGCCAAGAAATTCCTCAGGCTATCGCAGATGCTGTATCTCCACAGATTGCTGTAGACCTGTATGAACAACATCTTGAAGGAAAAACCTGTGTAACCATCCGTGTCTTCCCCTGCCCACAAAAGCCTTGTTTTATAAAGAAACTTGGAGACCCTTCAGGGGTATTCCTTCGTTTCGGAGCTCACAATAGGAGAGCAGATGCCTATGCAATCGAACAGTTCAATCGAGAGCGTAGTGGAATCCGATATGAACAACAAATCTGTCCACAGATTTCATATGAGGACCTCTCAAAAGAACTGCTTGGAAAGCTGTTCACCAGCTATGACCAGTCAATCCTCATCGGTGCAGGATATGGGTCTACCGATGTTTCAGGTAGAACCATTCCAAATGTGGCGGGAACTCTGTTGTTCTACCCTGAACATCAGAGAATCATCCCAGAGTCGGGCATTGTAGTAAGTGTCTATGCAGGTACAGATAAGAAACAGCTGATGAAGAAAGAGGATTTCTCTGGGGGAATCATACCCATGCTCGAACATTCCTATACCTTTATCCTAACCCTCTTGGGTACACAGTACGAGCGGGATGGACTGATTAAACAGCCAGTAAACTATGAGATACCTCTTGATGCCATCCGTGAAGCACTCGTCAATGCTGTAGCCCACAGAGCCTATGACTATGAAGCTCCTATAAGAATCACACTTTTCTCAGATAGGATTGAGTTCTTGAACCCGGGAACCTTCTATGCCCCGATCAACCCTGAGAACCTTAAGGAAGGGCTCTCCCGATACAGAAACCCTCTAATCGCCGATGCCTTGAGGAAGAAGGGGTATATGGAGAAGCAGGGAATAGGCATCAACCTCATTATATCTTCCTGTCTTGAAGAAGGGTTACCGGAGCCTCAATTTGTGGAATTGGAGTACCATGTCAAACTGGTTATCTTCAGGAGAACCTCAAGCTCGCATGCCCCCAAACCTGACCAAGATCCCTATGATTTCACTGCCATGAGGAGTTATTTTACTGCACAAGGACTTTTTTCTTCGATAGAACTTGCCCAGTATCTTGGGAAGTCCCAATCCATGGCAAAGAAGATACTCACAAAATTGCAAAGCAAGGGGATGGTGGAGATGGTCGGCAGAGGGCCTGCTACGAAGTACCGGTTCATCAACTAGAGAATGGGACTGTCCAGTAACATGTTGCTACCTCGATGGAGGGCACCTCTTGGGATGATAATTGTCACCACCTAAGGCTCCTATACTCTCACCTTTGATGAAGAACGGAGAACGTCTGGAGCAGCTAGCTAACAGGGGGGAACGTTACTGATACCTGTCTCATAAGCCCCCACCTTAACGATAGTGTCGTTCTGAACTGTCTGCTTGATATGTTCAATATCTTCAGCTCGATAGTTGCCGATTACGATGATCCCGCTATAAACCTTTTTTTTCAGACTCCAGCTTTGAGATGAATACAAACCGACAAATGTCTCCGTTCTTGGCAATCACTTCTTCAATACCGCTGTGGATGGAAAAATAATACCCATTGTCGACATGGTCGTGAAAGTGACCCTCCTTGTGGACAACAAGGAATTCCTCACTCTTCTGCAACATCTTCAACTTTCCATATCCCATTGCAATCGCAGTTTCATAGATTCGTTTCCCTGTTTCCGTGGAGATGGAAAGAGAAGGATCTTTGTTAAGACAACGCGAAACAGTTGCAGGGGAAAGGTTTGCCTTTGGGGCCCAAGGAAAATTCGAGAAGGGCTAAAGCTATGACCAGGTGTCCTTCCCTCTTAGTTGACTTGTACATTCCTAGGCCGGTACAATGACTGGATGACTAAAGATGTATTACTCAGACTGTCCGCCGAGGCAGCTGCTGATACCAAGGCTGTGCAAGAGCTGGCCGCAAGAAAGGCGAAGGTGCCACGGGAAGAAGTTACAGGGATGCACATCCTTCGTCGCAGTGTCGACGCAAGGCGCTTTCCTCCTGTTATTGATATGAGTGTCCGCCTCTTCACTGGCGATACGGCAGAAGAACTGTTCGAGACTACGAAATTCCCCTTTGTAGGGGATAAGAAGCAGGTCATCGTGGTGGGTGCAGGGCCTGCAGGCCTTTTTGCCTCGTTGCGTCTTATTGAAAAGGGCCTGAAGCCTATCTTGCTTGAGCGTGGAGTAAATGTACACCAGCGTAAGAAGGATATTGCAGCGCTTTCGACACAAAGAAAAGTGAATGCTGAGAGCAACTACAGCTTCGGTGAAGGTGGGGCCGGAGCTTTTAGTGATGGCAAGCTCTATACCCGAGCCACCAAGCGGGGAAATGTGCTCAATATACTCTCCCTGCTGTGCCAGCATGGTGCTTCTCCTGATATTCTCTATGACGCTCATCCCCATCTCGGTACAGACAAGCTGCCTCAGATAATTGAACAGATCCGTAACACCATCCTCACAAGTGGTGGACAGGTTCACTTTTCGACAAAGGTCGTGAGCTTCCTTAAGGATGAGGGTACGCTCAGAGGTGTCGTCACCGAAAAAGGTGAGACCTTTGAAGGCCCTGTGATTCTGGCAACCGGACATAGTGCGCGGGATGTGTATGAGTATCTACAGCAGGAAAAGATTACGATAGAGGCGAAGTCCTTGGCAATTGGTGTGAGGCTCGAGCATCCCCAACAACTCATCGACAAGATCCAATACAAGAATGACAAGGGTAGGGGCGAGTTTCTCCCTGCTGCGGAATACTCCTTTGTAACCCAGGTCGACGGACGTGGGGTCTACTCGTTCTGCATGTGCCCAGGGGGCTTTGTCATCCCTGCGATGACAGGTGAAGGTCAGTTAGTGGTAAACGGCATGAGCTCCTCTTCCAGAAAAGGGCAGTTTGCCAATAGCGGTATGGTTGTTGAGCTCCATCCCCAGGACCTTCCCCAGGAACAGTTCGGGGGCAATCTTGGAATGATGCATTTCCAACAGGCTTTGGAAGAACGTTGTTTTAAGGCTGGAGGAGGCACTCTTAGAGCTCCTGCCCAAAGGATGGCGGATTTCGTCAATCACAGGCTCTCCCAAGACCTTCCGCCCACCTCCTACGGTCCTGGTCTTACCAATGCCGACCTGCACAGGGTGTTGCCTTCATTCATTTCCGAGCGGCTGGCCACAGCTTTTTCTGTCTTCGGCAGGAAAGCCCATTCCTTTTTGACCAACGATGCAACTCTCATTGCAGGGGAGACCAGAACCAGTAGTCCTGTTCGGATTCTTCGCGACAAGGAGACCAATATGCACATTGGCCTTGCAGGCCTGTTCCCTTGTGGCGAGGGTGCAGGCTATGCAGGAGGCATTGTCAGTGCTGCCCTTGACGGCGTGAATTGTGCTGATAGTGTGGTTGAATTCATTGGTTGCTGATAGGTTTTCCTGTCATCACTGCTCTGCTTATGGTAGCTATTTTTAGAGGCTATGATACTATTAGGATTTAATAAGGGAATCTCCGCCTTCTTTTTCAAGGTTTCGGCCTGTGAATGGAGAATTGGATTTTCTGTATGTAGTAAAACAATGCAGTAAGGCATTTCTTGTGAGATAAGAGAGGAAACGAATGTTTTATACCCTTAGATTCAAACCAGAGCTGATAGCTGAGTATGCCGGCAACTATGAGTATTCTGTAAGTGAGATAGACCTTGCCCAGTATGCTCAAGAAATACAGGGGAGGGGCTATCTGACAAAAGCTAATCTGGAAAGAGTTGCCAAATGGAAATATCCAAGAAGTGCTGGCCATATTAGTAAAAACAGTGAAGAGTATGTTAAGGCCGTAACGTCAATGGCTTTACAGACTGACAATGAACAACTCAGAATAGAGTCTCTCACCCTTCTTGATGGAGTAGGCTTGCCAACAGCTTCTGTCATCCTACATTTTTATCATGGCGATCGGTATCCAATTCTGGATTCAAGGGCTATATGGTCTCTTTCTTTAGATGATTCAGAGAAGGACTCTTTTGAATTCTGGTGGAACTATACAGTGATATGCAGGGCCTTGGCTACAGAAAACCATACTGATATGAGAACACTGGATAAGGCCTTGTGGCAGTATTCGAAAGAGAACCAAGAAAGCGAATGACAGCTCAGTCCCATGCTCTCAATAAGCAGGAAAGGGATGTTACGACTCCACCTTTCATTCCCCACCGAAGTACCGGAGCGTACCGAACACAGAGAACCCATCAGGAAGGTCGTAGGCCATCCTCAGCGAGGCATCAAGGATTGAACCGCTGAAGGAGTATGTTGCCCCGTTGAAGAACGAGGAGTTGGCATACGAACCAGCAATGTCAGCACTTAGAGTCAGCCCAAAGGGGAAGCTGTATTCACTGTACAGGGCTAAAGCAGGCACAACCCCTACGTTTTGGGTGACATAGGCATCAGAGCCATCAAGAGGGAGGAAACGGATGGATACATTGCGGATCTGAAGAGCAAGACCAACACCCAGTATTGCATTGTCATACTTGCTGAGGAGGTGAGGGTGATGCTGAGTAAAAGTATAAATAGTCTGTTTTTTCATAGGGGGTCCTTCAATAAATTGTATTGTATACAACTATATGGGGAATTTTAAGATTGCCAATTAAATGGTAATGAATATTACTAAAGAATACGGTTACATTGAATATTTTTTGCTGCATAGAAGCCAAGCAGGATATACGCGCTGGTAAGAATGAAAACAGCCACAAAGCCTATTGTAGCTACCAAAACTCCTGCCAGGATTGGGTACAGGATATTCATGATCGAGCCAGCTCCTGCAAGTCCGGAGTACAGCGGGCGGTTTTCATTGGTAGATATTTCCAGCAATATTCCTGGGGCCAGAATCTGATAGAGGGCTAGGCTGCTTCCTGTCAGCAGGAATACTAGGGAGAAGGTCAGAGGTGAAGGGGAGGCGAGGACGGCAATCAGGGGGATTGCTGCACCCAAGCCGACAAAAAGATAGAGCAGTTTCCTATAGCGTTGTCCTTTGGAGAAAAAGGTCAGAAGAGTATTGGTCAGCAGTGATCCTGCCATCTGGACCAAGAGGAAGGTTCCCGTAAGACTGCCGTCTATGGAAAATCTGGTTCTCGCAAAGAGGATGAAGAACGGTATGGTGGAAAGGATGATCCCACTGGTATTGATGAGCAGGAGGTAGAGGCGCATGTTCTTGTCATTCTTGATAATCTGACCAAATGCAACAAATCTCTTGCCTAAGGAGAGTTTTTCCTGCTTGGGGGCATCCTCCTCCTTGATCATCCAGAACCCGATAGTCGCTAAGGCGAGCAGGCCTCCTGCAAGCAGGAATAGGGTGGAGTAGTTCTTGGGGTAGGTAAGATTTGATAGGATGACCTTCACCAGGAGGGCAGAGGCAATGACGCCTACACTAGAGATGAGTTGTTTGATTGTAAGAAGGTTTTTTCTCCTTGCTGGTTCTATAGTTCTTCCTAGGATATCTGTGTAGGAGATGTTGGCAAAGGCTCCACTGAAGGAGAATATGGTCATCAGACCAAGGATAGTCCAGACCTTCCAAAGGCCAGCTCCAGAAAGCGTACGTAAGAAGATGCCCAATACTATGAGGGCTGTAACCCTCAGGTATATGCCTGTAAGCAGAGCGGGCTTCTTTCTTCTGAGTGGGTAGATGATGCCAGCAAAGAGCAACTGCATGAAACTTGTGCCTCCAATCATAATGGAGGAAAGGATTCCCATATGTAGTGATGTTGCACCGCTTTCCGCAAGCATGTTCGGTACGACTGTGTTGATGTCAATAAAGTTCATGGTCAGGGCTAAAAACAGTGCATGCACGAGGAATGCTGTGTAATTGCGTTTCTGTATCTGTTGCGTATTCACGGTATCAATCCTTTGTTTGAATATACTCAATTTTGGTCCGACATCCAATGTTGGAGTATTTCATAATGGTGCTATCAGCGGTACAGTGTGCTTGTTATCATAGGAATTTTCTAAGGAACTTTTTGCCAGTTCTCTTAGAAAACTCTATACTAGTGACACATATTCTTTGTTGGAAACAAAAAGATTGTGAAACAGTGTATGATAGAGTATCATTAAAAACAGAAATAGGGGGTGCTTTCTCTCTTGGATTATAGGTGTTTATGAAAAAAAATTGTGAAAAGGAGTAGTGATGAATACGCAAGAACTGAAAGAAAAGTTGCAAAAATATACCATTGGCTATCTAATTGCCATGGTTGTCATCTTTGTCGTTGTCCTCATTGGGGTTCAAAGCCCCGGGCTGAAAACAGGAGCACTCATTCTTACTGTTGTAGTTTTTTCAGCCCTCATTTTCCTGCAATGGAAAAAGGCCAATGCAGCTAAAACAGAGGATACACCTTCTATTCCGGCAGGAAAGGTCGCCCCTGCTCCTCAAGTGAAGGAGACACCCAAGGCCGAAGAGAAGCCTGTTGCCAAACCTGTGGCAAAGGAACCTGCTAAAGCCGAAACAAAGCCTGTTGCCAAACCTACGGCAAAGGAACCTGCTAAAGCCGAAACAAAGCCTGCTCCTAAGGCTCCAGCTAAAAAACCTGCAGCCAAACCCAAAGCCAAGTCCACCACTACCACGAAGAAAGCTCCTGCTAAGAAAGCACCTCCAAAGAAGTGACAAGCAGACCCTCAGGCAGGAAAAACACAAAAGGAACCGGTTCACTCTGGTTCCTTTGTCCTTCTTTGTAGCAATGTCTTTCTCCTAGGATATCTATATAATCTAGAGTGGAAGATATAACCGTCTGTTCAATCCCTGTTTTCAGAGAATATCTCAAGCATAAGGCAATCCCTCTCTTTCGTGTAACTGTAGGTTGCATCAATATGCAATGTGTTAATTCCCCAACGAAGCGAGAGTAGCACAAGCATTACCATGGGTCCATTACCGAGCGAGTGGCGGGAAAGCAAGGTGAGATACGTGAGCCCCTTGGGGCGGAAAAGGAGGCAACGCCTCCTCTTTCCAGGGCTTGCCCTGGGGTATTGATACCTTTCATTATTGCCACCTTTGTGGTTTTCTGGTTTTGGTATGGATAGAGTACGTAGGATAATGCTACTCTCTGGTATGAATTTTACCCAATTTTTACGAATCGTTGAGATTCGCACCAAGATAATCAGCATGGGAACCTTTGCATCGGGTACCCTCTTTGCCCTCTACACACAGGGTACCCTAAGCCCTGGCCTCGTGTTGCTCATGGCTATTGCCACGCTGTTTGTCGATATGGGGACTACCGGATTCAACAGCTATTTCGATTATCGTAATGGAACCGACAGGCAAGAGACAAACTGTGAAGACGATAAGGTGCTGGTCTATCAGGGCGTGAAGCCCTCGCTTGCTCTTCTGGTCAGTCTGTTGCTATTTGGTGCGGCCGGGGCTTTAGGCCTTGTCTTGGCCTATCTGACGAGTTGGAAACTCTTGGTGGCTGGGGGTATCTGCATGCTGGTAGGCTTTGCCTACACAGGAGGACCGTACCCTATCTCCCGCACCCCCTTCGGGGAGCTGTTCGCAGGCTTCTTCCTAGGTACGACACTTTTCCTCATCTCATATTTTGTGCAGACGGGAACAGTTGCGAAAGAAGCACTGCTAGCATCGCTGCCTTTCTTGGTGTTGGTAGGCATGATCCTTTCAGTCAACAACAGCTGTGACCGCATCAGCGATGCCCAGGCCGGGAGAAGAACCCTTACGATCATACTGGGAAAGTGGGGTACCACCTTCTTGCTGGGCCTTGAAGCCCTGCTAGTCGTTGCGTTGTCTGTACTGCTCTTTGTTTTGGGAATCTATCCCTTACTCCTGCTCATAGCCCTTGTTCCTTGTTTCCTGTTTGGTGCAAGTGAATTCAGGGCGATGGTACAGAGAGGATTTTCCAACCAGACCAAACAGGGCAATATGGGCTCTATCGGACGGGTCTATCTTGTCTTCAGCCTCTGTTTTGTCCTAGGGCTTCTACTCGAGCACCTGCTCATCTGACGTTTGTGAGTAATCCATCTGGTTGACAGGCTTCTTGATGGTAGTTGCATAGAGGGTATTTGCCAATCCTAGAATAGCAGAGAGGGTGAATAGTACCTCAATGCCCAGCTTCTCCCAGATGAGTCCGCCTAGAAGGGCAATTATTACACTGATGAGGTGATTGACCGAGATGCCAGTGGTGATGGTGGAAGTCATCTCCTCTGGTGTTGAGGAAAGGTCCTGGACATAGACATTGGTTGCCATGCTCGCCAGTGAGATGACTGAGTCAAGGACAAAGTTAATGCATACTACTATGAAGGCGATATGCATGGGAAAAAGACGATGAGCAAACCCATAGAAGAAACAGACGACTATGAGAATGAGTGTGTCACCAATCATGATGGTCTTGTATCCAAGACGGTCAATGAGGCGTCCGATAAGAGGGGAGAGTATCATCCCAAAGGCTGCACAAATGGCCAGAAGAAAGGCTATTACAGAGGTGTCTGCCCCATAAAACAGGATAAGGACATAGGGGGCAAAGGTCAGAAATATCTGCTTCCTAGCCCCATAGAAGACTTCCAACATATAATACTTTGAGAATTTCCTGTTGAAGTATATCCTGCTTCTCTTCACACTCTTGCCCTGGTCTCTCATGGTGAAGGCGATCAGTGAAGCAAGTAGCAGCAGCACAGCTGCTATGATGAATACTACCCTAAAGCCTGTTATTGCACCTTTTGGGATCCCCATGGCTCCAAAGAGCAGAAACAGGCCGGTTACGGTCAAGAACCCAAGGATATTTCCCCCATGGCTGAGGCTTGAGGAGATACCCAGTGAGGCTCCCCCCTTGCCCTTGTTTGCCAGATTCAAGGCGAGAGAGTGTTTCATCGGCATGAGGATATGCTCACCTGTGCTGAAGATGACCATGCAAAGGATTACCATGACCTTGGAGGTACCCAGCAACAGGATGCCGACCACTCCTGAGAGCATTATGGCTGTGCCTATTTTGAATACCTTGGTTTCACTGAAACGATACATGGCCGCAAGGATAAATATGAGCAAAAGGCCGGGGATTTCCCTAAAGAATTCCACGATACCCCGTTCAAACTTGGTTATTTGTACGATTTCTGCCAGATAGTTGTCCTGAACCCCACGGTACACACCGTAGGCGAGTCCTCCGAAGAGTATGGACAATAGGAAGGGACGGATCTTCATGCCTTTTCTATAGATGTCTTGTGTCCGGGTATTCATGCGCTCAATCCTTAGCTGGTAATTGGTATCTGTCCTACCGACTATGTGCGTATTTTTGTTCGTATGTCAATTGCTATGTGTCAAATCAAGCGACCGAAGTGGTTGGCAGATCATACGAGGCACTACCAAGGTAATCCCCTTGTTTGAACCATATACAATAATGAACTTTCTCCAAAGGGTGCAACCTCTACCATTAAAATCACAGCACATGTCTGCCCAAAATTGTTTTCAGCTATCCGCAAGTCTTTTCTAGAAGGTGATATGCCCAAGGCCCAAGCCTTGCAGTACACCCTCAATGATTTTATTGAGACTCTGGTTGGTCAGGGGATCTTCTCTACAACCAAGTATTGTATGGAATTGCAAGGCCTTGAGATAGGGCCCTGTAAAAAGCCTTTTGAAGGGCTTATATCTGAGAAAAGGGAAATGTCAAAACAGCTTTCCACAAGATTGAGAGCTATCTCTAGGGTCTGAAACTTGACCACACGAGCCTCCTGACGTAGGGTAGACCTACGACAGGAGGCTCGTATGTACAAGAAGTTCGGATCAGATCTACAGGGGAAGGTGGCACTCATCACTGGAGCCAGCAAAGGCTTGGGACTTGGGCTGGCCAAGATCTTTGCCCAGGAAGGGGCTAAGGTAGCCGTAGCATCACGAAATATCGTACAACTAGAGAGCCTCTCTCAAGAGATCAGGGCCTCAGGTGGCATCTGTGAGCCATTTTTCCTCGATGTCAGGGATGTCTCCTCCATCAATGCCTGTGTAGAGGAAGTGGAGCTGAAGATGGGTGGCATCGATATCCTGGTGAATAACGCGGGTATGGGAAACCCTATTCCTGCAGAAAAGATTACAGAACAGGATTGGGATTGGATGATGGACTTGAACCTCAAGGGAACCTTCTTCTGTTGCCAGGCTGTAGGCATTAGGATGCTCGGACGTGGCAAGGGAAGGATTATCAACATCAGCAGCCAGGCTTCTGTTGTTGCCATACCCCAAGAGGTTGTCTACTGTGCTTCCAAGGGTGGGGTAAATATGCTTACCAAGACCCTTGCCGTTGAGTGGTCTGGAAGGGGCGTCACGGTCAACGCAGTAGGTCCCACCTTTATCCGTACCCCGGGTACCGCCCAGAGGCTTGAAGACCCCGAGTTCCTAGCAGGCGTACTGTCCAAGATACCAAGGGGTAGGGTAGCCACCATTGAGGATGTTGCATCGTCTGTGCTCTATCTCGCCAGTGATGGGGCTGACATGGTCACAGGAACGCTTCTGTTGGTCGATGGAGGTTGGACAGCCCTCTAGGCCAATTCGCCTTGTATTACAGTAAAGCAGTCGATCAGATCAAGATAAGCCTCATTGGTTGTGCCTGTAGGAATGAACAGGTTCAGGTGGTCCAGTGCCCGTGTTATGGAGACATAGATGAGGTTCCTGAGAATCTGCTCATTGGCTGTATCGTCATATTGGCTCTGTTGTTTTGGCTCGCTTCCTAGGCAGAGCAACACGACTGGGAAGTCCAGCCCTTTTGCAGAGTGAAGGGTGCTCATCCTGATGGCACCACTGTCCTCAAAACTGAACTCTTTGTCCAAAACCTCAGATACAGCGAAACCCTTTTGTTCCAGGGTACTTCGTATGAGCGGAAAGTCATGCTTGGAAGGGGTGAGGATGCATATGTTCTCAGGTTCATACTCTAACAAGGAACAAAAGAATGAGACTCTGTCTGCAAGCAGCTTCATATGCTCCTTCCTGTTGATGAACTGGAACAGTTCTGGCATGGGACCATCGCGGAAAGCGAGCTCCTGTGTCTTGCTATGCTCCTCAGATTGTTTTTCCTTGAAGGCCTGGGCTAGGCTGTGTATCTGTACAGAGTTACGGAAGTTGGTTCTGAGCAGTTTCGACCTGCCAACCACATCAAGGCCAGAGCGGGTAAAAAATGATCCAACCTGGTAGATGGACTGCTTGTCATCACCACAAAGGACCACGCTTCCCTTGCAGAGCAACTTTAGTGCCCGAAGCGTGGCTGTTCCCAAGTCCTGTGCCTCATCAATGAACAGCTGGTCATACAGGACTCGTGGTTCTGTTGTATGTTCCTTCAGTACCTTCAGTAAGAGCACAGGGATGAAGGAAAAACAAACCCTCTGCTGTTGTTCCATCTCTTGTACGACAGCGTCACGAACCTCCCAGACTTTTTGTCTTTGCACTTGCTTTAAGGGCTTTTTCATCCCCTTTCGTGGAATGAGGTCGGTTACATACTCCGTGTAGGAAATATCCTGCTTGAGCAAAAAGCAATCTATCTCTTTGGCAAGGTCCTCTGAGCCCATCTGTTCGTACGCATGAGATGCACACAGCTGTACGAGAATATCAGTGCTTGGCATGACTAAGGGGTAGAAGACCTGCAGCTGCTCAAGCAGGAATGCATCGACTGTAGATACAAGGGTGCTCTCTCCTTGGCTGGAAAGCATGGAAACCATATACTTGTTAAACTTGACCAAGGTGTTGGTAAAGGTAAGCAGGGCGACCTTAGGGGAGCTTGTTGGATTGGATTCACGATGTATAGCCTTTTCCATGGCCTTGATCAGAACCAAGGATTTACCTGTTCCTGCACTACCCCTGATGAGGAAATCCCTATCAAGATGGATTAGATCCAGTAGCGAAGATTGTTCACTGCTAAGACGTAGCATGAGTTTCTCATAGGAGCCGCGCGTCCTTGTAAAGACTGTCATGCGCCTCATCGCATCCATATACTCCTGGGCTTTCTTCAGGCTTTCGATTTTCCTTTGCATCTCCTTGATTTTTTCCTGCGTTGCAAAGCGCTCGTTGCGCAATTGGTCAATCCTTTTGGTATGCGAGGCATTGGACTGTTCCAGTTTTGTAAGCTCGATGTCCTTGTTCTTTACGTTTGTTTGCAGCTCCCATATCTTTTGCTTTTCAAGGGTGAGTGCGGTTACCTGCTGGGCAAGCTTAACATTGTGTTCCCTTTCGTACGAATACAAGTTCTTCATCCGTTCATATTCCACGGCAAGAGAGCCCAAACAGATGCGTTGGTCCCAACTGGCGAGATAGGTTCGGATATGTGAGAGCCTTTCCTCTCCACCCAGTCCAGCTAGTTTGCAAAAGCACTCCAGTTCAAGGGTCGCCACTTCAGCACAGGAAACTCCAGCAGGTGCAAATTTGTGTCGTACCTCATTGGTCTCCATGTGGGTGTGTTTCAGCTCTTTGAGGATGGGATACTCAGGGATATAGCCAGAATTCTTATCCTTGCACTCAAGAAGGAACCTAAAGACAAGGTCGTTGAATCCAATTTCCATTGTAGTGAGGTCATAGCGCTGTCTCAGGGTCCCCTCTATGAATGCATGCACTGCCAAGCTAAAGATTGCCGGGTCTGTGCCCTGCAATGCTTCCAGACGAGAGAGTTGGGAATCGATGTATGCTGTATCCATAACTATAAGCCTCCACCGGGATGCTTTTCTAGTGTAGGGGGGTAGGGGGCAAAGAGCAACGAAAAAAGTGGCTTATAGAGGGACAAAGGTAAAAAGAACTGCCAAAAAGGGTTTCCCTCTCTGGCAGTTCACCGTCAGGATTCTCTTGTAGGATCTTCCCCCTGATAATGGGAGTAGGGGCATACACTGGCTGTATCTGCTTGGTATCGGTGAGGACTTTCAGACCAAGGGCAGCTAACTGCCCGTCGGTGCCGTAAGCCATGGCAGCGTTTACCCCTTCCTGGCCGGAGGCGGCAGCCTGTTCTGTAAGGGTTTGGTTCCCCCAGCAAATACCAACAGCTGGTCATTGCGAAGCTTGAAGCCGAATCCTCTTTCAAAGCTAGGAAGGGCGGGCTCGTCAGAGACGAACTCCTCACTCGCTGCAAGCTTGAACTTCCCACCCTTGTTGATATAGGTCGCTAAGTCTTCCAGTGTTGCCAGTGATGCTGATTCGGCAAGGTCGCTTCGTACTGAAATGGCCCAGGTATTGTTGGCAGGAGAAGGCTCCAGCCATACGATATTGTTCGCAGCGAGATCAAGTTCGGCTACCTTGTTGTATCTCTTCTGCAAATCTTTCCACAAGGCAATATCAGAATTGTCTGGGAAAAAGTAGTATCCGTTTCCTGTGTATTCAGGATAGATGTCAATCTCACCTGCAAGAATTGCAGAGCGCACGATAGGGGAGGTTCCTGTCTGGGTCTTGTCTGTTACCTTGAATCCTCCGTTTAAGCAGGGCTATCATGTTGCCAAGCAAGGCCCCTTCGGTGTCTATCTTGGAACCCACGGTGACTTCTGTCTTGCTGTCCTTTTCCGAGCTTCCTGCTGCAAAAAGAGGAGCTGCTAAGAGTGTGAGGATGAGTAAAAGGGAACATCCCTGTAATAGTATCTTTTTCATATGTACCTCCGTACACTAGGATTACCTTTAGATGTGTTCTATCTATACATTCCCTAGGTGAATAGCTTGAGAATGAGACGGTAATTGCTGATCTGAAAAATTCAGAATTTTGAAGAAGACCTTCTGAAGATTTTTCGCGTGGTCCGACAAAATTGTACCTAAAATTGCATTTCAAAAAATACAAATTGACAGCCAAACAATTTGCCTGTAGTTTGAAGCAATGTATGTATAATTGAAGGAGTAAACCAGTATGAGTATCGGGAAAATCAAGAAGCTGCTTATTGCAGCAACAATTCTCTTGAGTGTAGTCAGTTTTACCGGGTGTGATTCCAGTTTGCAGAGTTCTGAGGTCGTAAGTCGCAAGGTATCAGCTGACTCAAGCCAGGAAGAAGTATCTTCCAAGGATAATGCAAAGAAGACGTTTTCTGCGACAGTCAACCTGTACCAGGATCATGCTAATCTCGTAACACTCGATATGGGCAATAGCAATCATCATAAAACGATTGAAGAAACTCTCTATAGCTATCAATATGGACCCTATGGAGGCACCATAGTTTCTGATTGGGACTTGCTCAATGGCAAGAATGTCGTCATGACAAATGTGACCAACTACAATTTGGATCCTGTTACCGGTGAGATATCGGGGTCTAACCATAGTGTGATCAATATTGTCGATGCATACGGTGCTGTTGTCTTAAGCCTTCAGGCCAATGGGAACCTTAAGGGTTCATTGTTTGGCGCAGAGATCAATATGTCCTTGAATTCAATAAAACAGGATGTGAAGGTCAACGGAAAGGTAAGCGGCACGTTCGTCTGGATGGGGATAAATTATCAGACTGGGGAGACTTATCAGATTCTTCCCAACGGAACCTTTACCCTGACAGGGACATATAGATAATCTAGGGAGAATCACTAGATTTGTGTAGGTAGGCTCCCTCTTAAGGGGGCCGATTCTTTTTCTTGCTGGCAATACCCTGTGCATAGCACCTGTTGCTTGGGCTGCAGAAGGGGAATGGAGACTGGCCCTTGTATGCATGCTGAAGGCGGGTTCGAACACACAGCTCAGTTGCTCAATCTCGAAAATTTTAAAGGTGTGACTTTTTACTGGGATGTGTCTGATTCCCCAACGAAGCGAGAGTAGAGGAAGCATTACCATGGTTCTATTACCGAGCGAGTACCGGGAAAGCAAGGTAAGATACGTGAGCCCCTTGGGGCGGAAAAGGAGGCAACGCCTCCTCTTTCCAGGGCTTGCCCTGGGGTATTGATACCTTTCATTTTCCCTTTTTTAGAAAATTGGGAACTCCTACGGTTTTCTTTCACGATTTGGAAAGTGCCGGCATCTTGGGTATTGTTTGGATTTTGGAATACTATTCCAGCGCCTAGGAAAATACCTTTACCTTGGATGAAAAACATCAGTGACATAATCACAGGAAAAAAATCAGCTGAATCAACGATTTACTTGCAAAAGGTATCCAGAAGTCAGGAAGAGCCTCTTTATGCAGCTTTTTTCCTGTACCAAAAGCCTGCAAAATGGTAAAATTCACTTCACGTTTGAAATGCATACGAGGGAAAATATGAATGTTGCCCAATTGTTAGTTAGATGCTTGGAAAAAGAAGGCGTTAAATATATCTTCGGTATTCCTGGAGAAGAGGTTCTTGATATTATGGATGCCTTGCAGGAATCATCGATTCAATTCATCACCGTCAGGCATGAACAAGGGGCTGCCTTCATGGCTGACGTCTATGGCCGACTTACCGGACATGCAGGGGTTTGCCTCTCGACTTTAGGACCAGGGGCAACGAATCTTGTCACAGGGGTTACCGATGCCAATAGCGACGGCGCACCGTTGGTAGCTATTACCGGACAGGTCTCGACGGATAAATTGCATCTTACAGCCCATCAGTATCTCAATCTGAACAGCATGTTTGCTCCTATCACGAAAAGGACCAAAGAGGTGTTGAATCCTGAGACTGAAGAGGAAATTGTCCGCTTGGCCTTCAAATATGCAGAAAATGAAATGCCAGGAGCTACTCACATCTCCATTCCTGTCGATATTGCAAAAAAAGAAGTGAGCGACGAGGATGTCCCTCTTTCTCATGTTCCTGTTTCGCTTCGGGAAAGTGCCGATAGGACTACCATCTTGGAAGCCTATGACCTTATTAAAAAAGCCAAACACCCAATTTTGCTTGTAGGCAATGGGGCTATCAGGTCGTTTGCATCTGCTGCTCTTACCCGGTTTGTGCAGACTGTTCATATACCGGTCATCAATACCATGATGGCAAAGGGGGTCCTTTCCTGTGATGATCCGTACTATTGCTGTACGGTTGGGCTTCCGCTCAAGGACTATGGGAATATCATTCTCGAACAAGCAGATACCGTAATTGCGGTTGGGTATGACATTGTGGAATATGATCCCCGGAATTGGAACGCAAAACGCAATACCACCATTATCCATGTAGCCTCAATGCCTGCGGATATCAATAAATACTATCAAACGGCAACCCAAGTAGTGGGTTATATTCCTGAGTCGCTTGACGAACTTACCTATTTGCTGGGAAGAGGTGATGTCAAGGACAGTGACTGGGCGTTGAAAATAGTAGATGCTGCAACCGAGGATGAAGCTTGTTACAAGGAAGATACTTCCTTTCCAATGAAACCTCAGAAGATATTGATGGATGCTAGAAAAGTTATGGGAGAGGAAGATATCCTTATATCTGATGTAGGTGCCCATAAGATGTGGGTAGCCCGTGGATATCCCTGTTTCCGTCCGAATACCTGTCTTATTTCCAATGGTTTCGCTTCAATGGGTTTTGCCCTTCCTGGTGCTATTGCTGCGAAGCTAATCTACCCAAAAAGGAAAGTCCTTGTCGTAACCGGGGATGGGGGACTGTTGATGAACATTCAGGAATTGGAAACGGCTGTCCGTATCCATACTCCGATTGTCGTGCTCATCTTTCATGATTCCAGTTATGGCCTGATCAAGTGGAAACAAATGGATCACTTTGGGAGAAGTTGTTCGGTTGATTTCGAGAACCCTGATTTTGTCTTGCTTGCTGAGAGTTTTCATGCAAAAGGGTACAGGGTAACAAAAGCAGAAGATTTGATTCCGATATTGCAGGATGCTTTTACCCAGGATGTTCCTTGTCTGATTGATTGTCCTGTGGACTATAAGGAAAACCTGAAGCTTTCAGCTCACTTGAAAGAAGTGTATGACACCTACTATGCAGGAGAACTGGAGGGATGTAAGTAATACTGGTCTTCTGGGATTTTTTATTATAAGATTAGCAACTGAATCAACACAGTGTTGCCTTTCTTGGGAACTATTCTCAAGGCCCGCCTGAGAACCAAATAATACAAGCAGCCATTTGGAATATCATGAGCTTCCACCGAACAGATATCAGGAAGCTGATGCGAGATAGTGATGTTCAAACAATAGCCTTCACCTGTGTTTGCATACATACTGAACTAGTTCGATTCATTGAACTAGAAAGGATACATTTTTTCATGGATATACGACTGGTTCCGTTTTCCGAGCAAGATTATGATGAACTCATTGGGTGGAGTGGGGATCTCCCCTTCCTCATGCAGTGGGCAGGGCCGATATTTCGCCACCCGCTGACTACCGAGCAACTGGTTGAGTATACTCAGGGTGCAAACGATATCCAAACCTCGGACAAATTGAATTACAGGGTCCTTGCGGCCACAAACCAGGGAATCGGCCACGTTTCCATTGGCAGTATCGACAGGGAAAATAGGTCGGCAAGGATTTCCAAAGTCCTTGTCGGCGAACCTGAATTCAGGGACAAAGGTGTAGGGAAGGCTATCATCAAAGCTGCCCTTGCCATCTGCTTTGGTGAACTGGGTTTGCATCGGGTCACCCTTGGGGTGTTTGACTTCAATGGTCCGGCTATTGCAGCCTACAAACATGTCGGATTTTCCGTTGATGGAGTTTTGCGGGATGCCAGGAAGGTGGGTAATACTTATTGGAATCTTGTGGAGATGAGTATTCTCGAAGATGAATGGAGAGCGTTGCAAAAAGATGGTAAACAGATTTGATAGTTTCCTTCCGATAGCAGTAATCCGTTTCGGAGTGGATCTGTCTTGTCCGGATTAGTATTCTTTTGGAAACGTAAGCGAGTCCTATCCATGTACAGGCTTTTGGGGGACCTCCCCAGAGCACTAGATGGGTTTAGGTTGTGTCCCTGCCCGAATGATGCAAGCAGTGTCTTCTCTATCTACCCAAATTCCAACTTTCGGGATAAAACAAGTACCTTACTTCTCCTGCTCCCAACAGGTCTGAGAATAAGGAATAATTATTTGTTTCATATCGGATACGCCCTACAAGAATCGCTGGAGAACGTCGTACTTCTTTTGCAATAGCCAGTATTTTAGAATGGACCCAAAGTGATGGATCACATAATTCCCTAGCTTCGATTATTTTTGATGAGATCAAATGTTCCATGGCAAAATCATTTGCTTCTTTTTCCAACAGAGCTATGTCCTCATCAGGGGTCGAGAAGGTATCATCAAAAAAAGCTCTATTTTCTTTTTTGCAATAAAGATGTTTGACTACATGTCCCAACTCATGAAATAGAGTAAACCAGAAATTATCAATCCGATCATGCCGTAAGGAAAGGACAATTACAGGTTTGTCATCGTGAGATTTAAAAACCGATCCATCAACATAAGTTTTTGGAAGATGTGGCTCTATAACAAAGTGGATTCCAAACGATTGTAGGTAGTCTTTCACTAACAGAGGACCTTTCGAATACATACTAAACGAGAGGATCTCTTCAAAAAAGGAATCATTGAGAGCATCCATTGAGAAATCATCTATCTCATCTGAAGATACCTGTGTAAGGATATGAGCTTGCCAGGCTAGTAGCGTGTTCATATATGGTTCTGTTTTGCTTTTTGACTGTTTGCAATACACAAGCTTGGGTGTTTCATCAGCAAATTGACTGAAAAGTTCAGACATGATTTCTTCAAAGAACTCTTTAACTTGAGAAATTTTTTTGTATTTGGGGAAATATCCTAATTTAAACATCTCAGAAATGGGATAATCTTGGAATTTGAAACGTTTTTCAGGAACCTGATTCTTTTGGGTATCCTGTAGAAGAATTTCAGCTGGTATATGTAGTTCTTCATGAAGGTTTCTCATCATTGAAAGACTGAGTGGCCGTTTCCTACATAATACCTCAGATACTTTGCTCTGGTTCCCTATGATAGGGATGAGATCCTTTCTTTTTAGCCCTTGCTGATCCATTGCAAATAAAATCGTATCTATGGGGTCTGGAAGATTAACGGGAAAGTATTCATCCTCATACATCGTAATTAAGGATGCAAATAATTCAATCTCTTCATTACTATCTTCTGATTCTGGTTGTTCCATAAGAGATTCAATATATTCCAATGCCATCTCGTAGTCGTAAGAATTCTTTATTAGTTTTGGTTTCATTATATTGTCTCCGCATTTACCTTGTCATACTCTGCATGAGTACCTATGAATCTGATGAACATGGTTTGTGTAGCGTATCTAACTTTCACTATGATTCTGTAAGAATTTCCTTTGATATTGAATATTACTCTATCACTTGGAATAATATCTGCCGATCCAAATACTTTTGTAATAGCAATCGGTTCATGATAATCATTATTGGTTATCATGTGATACCATGCCTCCAGTTCCCCTTTAACATCTGGATGGTTAACCCCAAATTCCAGTAACTTTTTTCTCGATATCACATGCATGCAGTATAATCCCTTTTAGGTGATAGTCAATGATATTAATCCCTATTTGGGATGTTAAAGTATGAAATAGTATAAGTTCATATACGATGCCTCGTTTCTGGACAGTGTAGGACAGGGATTATAATCTTCTTTTCCCATGTTTTGGAGTTGATACGGTCGGAAATTACAAATCTAATATCTATTCTATACTATAGGGTTTCACATACTTTATCTTCGAGTGTTTCCTGGATGTAATATGTTTTTGTTCTTCCTGTTTGTTTAGACAAATTACTCAACCTGTCAGCTAGTTCTTTCGGTATGCGTACTGATATGGTTTCGGTCATGAGTTGCTCCTCTTGCCTCGATATCGTATCACACGTATTACATGTATTGCAATTGTTACTTGATCAGCGTTCTCTGTCTCTTCTCATGCAACTCATTGGTAAGCGTAAATTAACTTGTACTTGACGCTGGTTTCAATCCATATTTAGCAGCTACTCGGTCCCGAGCCTTATCTGC
>JAEINL010000041.1 GCA_016342655.1 Sphaerochaeta sp.
GAAACCATTAAAAATAACTCATCCACGGCGTTTTTTGTCAATCCCGATGCAAAATCCTTTTTAAGCGATTGCCCTGGAGAAAAACGCTTCATTGTTGGTAAGATTGTTTTTTCACCTCTTTTGCTCTACAGTATGAGCAGCTGGAGGGCACTGTGAAAACTCTTACAAAAACACTTTTGATACTACTGTTGCTCGTATTCTCTCTCGCCCCAATCCTTGCTTCCGAACAAGTTACCAATGCAAGTGCGGACATCATGACAGCCGATATTCCCATCATGTATGGCGATGAAGCTTTCAGAGCTCGTATCGCAGAGAAAACCGGTGGCCTGCGCTCCCCAGTGGGTCTCGTCCTATCGGGAGGATCAGCTCGTGCCTTTGCCCATCTCGGCGTACTTAGGATGTTGGAAGAGGAGGGTATAGTCCCTGATTTCATTATCAGCAACTCTATGGGAAGCATCATAGGGCTGATGTATGCCGCAGGTATGACTGTGGACCAAATTCTCGAAAGTATCACCCGTGTCTCCATGCAATCCCTCTTTGATTTGACCTTCCCCATCGGGGGAGGCCTGATGGAGTCCTCTCGCTTCAATGCAGTCTTGGCCTCCTTTCTCGGTCCTGATCTGAAGTTGGAAGAGCTGCCCATACCGATAATTGTCATTACAGAAGATTTGGTAACCCGTCGACAGATACATATGGCTGAAGGGGATTTCTATACCGTCATGAAAGCATCCTATGCCCTGCCTGTGTACTTTCCTCCAGTTGAGTATAAGGGGCACCTTCTCCTTGATGGTGGCATTACCAACCTTGCTCCGGTGAGCCTCGCCTATGAGTACGCTGACTCTGTGATTGTTTCCACCACATTCTATGATGTGGACACCCTGAACTTGCGTAATCCCCTTACGATCCTCAATGTTTCCATTGACATAGGAAAGCGGAGAAAAGGGGTGGAGGAGCTTAAGGAACACGCCTCTGATGTCATCTGGATCCGTTGTGCCGTTGAAGATGTCTCATTCATGGAGTTTTCAGCTGTAGAGGAATTGGCTCGCAAGGGATACCAATCAGCGCTCCTGCAGAAAGAGGCCCTTTCAGGACTTCCCAAATCACCAATGGATGCTATTCTAGTTGAACGGCGTGCGATCTTGTCCGAAAAGATAGGTGCAGGCCTTGATCGTCACACTATCTTCTCACACAGCAAACTGCAGGAAACTACCACTCTCTTGGGATTGGGCTTTGATTCAGAACGAAGTGAAAACGATGACTCCCTGCTTAAGGATGCCAACTTCCTGGGGATGAAATATACTCTCCGTTCTGGTGATCTTGATCTCTTTTTCAACACAGGAATGGCCTTCCAGACCTATACCAATGAGAACATGAGTGTTGCCCCTGCTCTACGAGGCCAGCTGGACTACTATTTCCTCAATCACTTCAAGCTCTCCCTCGATAGTGCCGTCGCTTGGGATGTAGCAACAGAGAAACCGCTCTATTCTGCTGGCTTGTCACTTGATGGCAGAATTTCTCTTCTGGACAATGCACTCAGACTCAGGCTTTTGGAGAGCCTGGAACATATCTCAAACCCAGGGCTTGGAGACCTCGCACACTTTTGGCCAAAGAATACCTTTCTTTTCTCCTCCACTGCAGAGGCCCAGCTGATGCTTGCACAGAGTCAGGGTCTTGGCCTTGAAAAGGGAGTCTTCTCCCTCTCCTACCAGATACTGAGTGACTATCAACAGAGCCGTTCCTTCTTGTCTGGGACCTTGGGGTCAAAGGTACTGCACAAGAGTACAGGGTTGTTTGGTGATATCACAGGGACTGCGAGGTTTGCTCTCGATGGGGGCGGTGATGTACCGCTCTTCCTTTCTGACGGATTCAGGACCAACAATGTGGCTCTGAACTCCCAGGGGCATGACCTGTCAACAACAACACTCAACCCTGCTGACCATCTGGTGGTTACCACGCTGACTTTGGGGTACACCCCACAAAATTACAAGCCCACCATCGCCGAGCTGTTCATCATTGAGAAGAGCAGTGTAGGGGCCTACCTCGACCTGGTGTGGAATGAGGATGCTTCATGGAAGCCATCGCTCTCCTTGGGCTTGGAACTCCACACAGAACTGTCCTTGTTAGGCATCAACACCCTGCCTGTCACCGTATATGGAGGATGGGATCAGAGTGTGGATAGGGTTGTCTGGGGACTCTGGTTTACTGTCATAGTCTAGAGTCCTTCACCCCCATGCTTTCTTGCATACTCCAAATCGGCCTCTGTGAGGTCGGTATTGGGGGTGTAATCCTCTTCTGGCAAGTTGTGTTTTTTAGCTTCCTGTTTGTTTTTGGGCTTTTCCTTTTCCTTGGCAAAGCCAGAGAGGACAAGAGCCTGCTCTTCCCCAAAGGTTTCAGTAAGGGCAGGGGGTAGGTTGCCTGAAGCTACAAGACCAGTATTCTGCTCTATCTCCAAAGCACACGATCGTCTTGTCTTAGGATCCTCAAGCCTTTCTTTCAGTGTCCGGATAATCTCTTTACTCATGCTGGTTGTATTGGAGTAACGGGCTAGAAGGGCCTTTTCCAACAGCTCTAAAGCCTCGCCCACCTTCCCGTAGTGTATCTTGACCTGTGCTGCATGGAGAAACGGTTCGGGGAACGCCGGACCTTTTTCCACTAGGGTAGTGTAGAGTCCGTTCGCCTCATCCCACTTGCCTTCAAGCAGACAGAGCCACCCATGGTTGTCATGGATGCCAGGGCTTGTTTTCTCATACCCGCTTCCTTGTTCCACAAGCATGCGTGCAGTAGTTAAGTCCCCCTGCTCCAGGGCATAGGTGCCATAGTTGATGAACAGGTTCTTGTCCCGGTAGCCACTGTCGTAGACCTCCTTGACCAAACCAATTGCCGTATCCATATCATCTTCCATCCAATAGACCATCGAAAGCATGGTCTTGGCAATGTTGGTCAGGGCTGTGTCTTCTTTTTTCCTCTTCTGTGCAAGGTATTCCTCGATGATGGCCTTGCCTACGTTTGCATCATCGCGCTGGATGTACATGCTGGCAATGGTAATCCTATAGGCAGGGATCAGGCCGCTATGCAAGGCTTTCTGGTATAGGGGCCAGGCCTTATGCCACTGTTGTCGATCTTTCTTGACAAGATGTCTGTTTCCCTGGATATAGAAGAAGATGCTCCGCTTCCAGAAAACGAAACCACCAACCAGAATAAGGGCAATGCCAATTTTAACCAGAGGGGTGGTAGGTAGGACGGTGATGCCCAGAAAAATGAGAAGGGTCAGCCAAAGTCCCAGATTTTTCTTGTTTTTCATAAGGTCTCCTTTGCACACAACAAATAATGTATCGTGAATGGTTGGAGGTTGCAAGAGAGGTTTGCAAATTGTACACTCCAGACATGGATGATTGTACTATTCTTGTTCACGCTTGCTGTGGACCCTGCAGTACTGCAAGTATTGAGCGACTGCTCACCGATGGGTGGAAGCCCACCTTATTCTTCTCAAACAGCAACATCTTCCCCCAAGAGGAGGCAGACCTTCGCTACGAGGCATTGCTTACTGTAGCCCAAGCCTACAATTTGCCTGTCATTCGTGAGGTGTATAACCATGAAGGCTGGCTCGAGGCTGTCACCGGCCTGGAAGAGGAGAAGGAAGGGGGCAGGCGCTGTGAAGCCTGCTTTGCCTACAACCTCAGTGAAGCTTCCCGCAAGGCCGAGGAACTGGGATTTGAACATTTCTGCACAACTCTGACGGTCAGCCGGTTCAAGAATAGCAAGACTATCTTCCGCATAGGGGAGCAGTTTCCCCACTTTGAAGAGCTTGATTTCAAGAAGAAGGGAGGCTTTGACCGAAGCCTGGTACTCAGTAGAGAACTTGGACTCTATCGTCAGCACTACTGCGGATGTGAGTTCTCCATCCCGTTTTCCTAAGTACCTTTTCTTCTCTGATTTTAGTATGCTATACTCAAGTCTGATGTGGGGGAGAGTTAATGAGAAAGTTGCTGAAATTTCTGACAGGAAGGCTTTTCCTTTCCTTCGTCCTCATCCTGTTGCAGATAGCCGTACTCATAAACATCTTTGGATTTGCCAAGAACGATGCCCTCTGGATCCAGATATTTTCCACCCTATCCATTGCACTGGCCCTCTTTGTCAGTGGGCGCGATCATCTGAATCCAGCCTATAAGATAGGGTGGATTCTCATCTTTATGCTTCTGCCTCTGTATGGTGGGCTTCTCTATCTCTTTTTAGGTACCAGAAAACTGAGTCCGAGACTCAAGAAACAACTAAAAGAGTTCAATGCCTTCCATGAAAAAGGGATGGAGAACATTTCCCTTTCAGCTGAACTGCCCACACAAGCCCTTGAGTCCTATGATGCTACACTTGCCAGGCAGGAGAGGTATATCACCGGTATCAGCGGCTTTCCAGTCTGGAGTAACACGGAAGTGGAATATTTTGCAGATGGCGAGGATTGGCTGCTTGATGTCCTCAAGGAGATCAGGGGAGCGAAGTCCTTCATTTTCCTTGAGTTTTTCATCTTAGCCGAAGGGGAGGTCTTTTCCGCTTTGGTCACCGAATTGGTTGCCAAGGTGCAGCAAGGGGTTCTTGTCCGCCTGATGTTCGATGACGTAGGTTCCATCTCGACCATCCCTGCATACCATGAGCGTCACCTCAGAAGCCTGGGCCTCGAAGTGATTCCCTTCAACCCCCTCAGGGCACACTTCAACAACCGTCTCAACAGCCGCGATCACCGCAAGGTCGTGGTCATAGATGGCAATATAGGGTACACCGGAGGGCTGAACTTTGCTGATGAGTATGCCAATCGTCAGATACGCTTTGGTCATTGGAAGGACACAGGGGTAAAATTGAAAGGGGATGCTGTATGGAATCTCTCCCTGATGTTTCTTCAGACTTGGAGCTTTGCAGCAAAGAAGCCTGTGGACTTTGCCCTTTTCAGACCTACGCTGCAGTACAAGCCCGATGGATTTGTACAACCCTTTGGGGACAACCCCCTGGACAACCATAATGTTGCTGAAAATGCCTATATCCAGATTATCAGCATGGCCAAGAAGTACATCTGGATAACCACACCCTACCTAGTCCTGGACAACGAGATGATTACGGTCCTCAAGATTGCCGCCCAGAGCGGGGTGGATGTACGCATCATCACCCCAAGTATGCCAGACAAGTGGTATGTCTTTGCGGTAACCCGCAACAATTACTACTCGCTCATCGAAGGAGGAGTCAAGATCTTTGAATATACTCCGGGCTTTATCCATGCAAAGATGTGTGTTGCTGATGACAAGGTCGCCATCATAGGGACGATCAACATGGATTACCGCTCCTTCTACCTTCACTTTGAAAATGCTGTGCTTTTTTATGGCTCTTCGGTTGTTGAGTCTGTCTCTTCTGATATTGTCAAGATAATGGATGTAAGCCGGAGAATAACTCCGGAACTTCTTGCTACCCGATCATGGTACAAGAAAATTTTTGGAACCCTGCTCAGGTTGGGTGCACCTCTGCTCTAGGAGTCTGATATGAAATTTCTCAATTACGGATCGGTCAACATTGATTTGGTTTTCACCGTGGACCATATGGTAGAACCCGGGGAAACCCTCTCTAGCTCGTCGTTCTTCAGGAGCGCTGGTGGCAAGGGAGCAAACCAGAGTGCCGCCCTGGCAAAGGCCGGGGCCAAGGTCACGCATGCAGGCAAAATTGGCCTTGATGGCCAGTTCTTGGTAGACCTCCTATCTGGCTACGGGGTGGATACCTCCCTTATTCGCCTCTATGAGGGAGCCACCGGGCAGGCCCTGATCCAGCTGGACAAGCACAAGCAGAATGCCATTGTCCTCTTTGGTGGAGGTAATATGCAGATTAGGAAGGAGGAAATTGACGATAGTCTCGCCCTGTTTTCTGCTGGGGATATGCTTGTCCTGCAGAATGAGATCGTACACACCTCCTACCTCATTGAAGAAGCAAAGAAGCGGGGCATGCAAGTATGTCTCAACACCGCTCCCTTTGACGAGAAGATCCTAGGCCTTCCCCTCCATCTTGTAGACCTACTCGTCGTCAATGAGATCGAGGGGGCCGCCTTGGCGAACTCCGATAAGGGCTCATCCTTTGGTGAGGTTTTGGATGCCTTGGTACAAGCGTATCCTGCCAGTGAGATAGTGCTGACTGCAGGCAAGGGTGGGGCATACTATGGATACAAGGGGATTAGGTTGCACGAACCTATCTATGACCTACCTGTGGTTGATACCACCGCAGCAGGTGATACCTTCATTGGGTTCTTTCTTACCTCACGATCGCTTGGTCATGATAATCAGAGTGCCTTGCGGTATGCCTGCAAGGCATCGGGGCTTGCTGTCTCCCGTCTCGGGGCGATGGGATCGATTCCCTTGGCTTCTGAAGTGTTCAGCTGAAGGTTCAGTTTCCCAGCAGCTGCAGATGTGTCTTGCGGTAGAGTGAGGGGGAGGAGCCTGTAGAAGCCTTGAACTGCTTGGAAAAGTGAAACTCAGAGCAGAACTGCAGTTTGGCCGCTATCTCCTTGATAGAAAGGTCTCCGCTGGTCAACAGGGCCCTCGCAGCCTCTAGCTGCAAGCTTGAGTAGTACTTCATGGGGGTGGTGTTCATCCTCTTTTTGAAGAGACGGACAAAGTATGAGGGATCGAGTCCTACATGGCTTGCTATCTGCGAGAGGCTCAGGTTGTCAAACACATGACGCTGCATATGTCTGATGGCCTTTTCCAGGCGCACATGGGAGCCCGTGGTCCGCTCTGATACGCTTCCTGCCAGCAGGTTGTAGAGGAAACCCAGAAGCTGGTGGCAGGCACTGAGACGAAGCTCCTCCTTGGTGCTGAGAGCCTTATCCCGCACCTCTTCAAAGAAGAACCTCCAGTTTGTCCCTATGTGCAAGGGGTGTTTGTTCTCCAGCTTGGTGAACAGGCTTTCTTGCCCCGGGCAAGAGACCAAGGTGGCGTAATAGGTCAGGTTCGCCCCTTCGTCACTTGTTATGCTGTGTTCCTTCTCACCAGAGGTGACAAACAGGGAACCTGGGGCGATGGTGTACCAGTTGCTGCCATTGGTGAAGGTTCCGCTTCCACTGACAAAGTAGTGGATCTCGAACGCACCTTTCTCATGGCTATGTACTCTCTGGTGCCATAACAGCTCCTGCTTTTCATGCATCTGATAGACAAAGACAGCATCAACAATTTCCATAAGTCAATAATACATATGTTATTCCAATCTTGTCTATGGTTATTCTGTCTGTTGTGCTGGATGCTGTATACAGTAAGGAGGAATGTGTATGCAAATTGTTGCCGGAATTGATACTGGAACTCAGAGCACCAAAGTGCTTTGCTATGATGCAGACCAGAAGAAAGTGGTGGCAAGTGTCAGCGCCCCCCATGCCATGATAAGTCGCGAGGATGGAACGCGTGAGCAAGAAGCCATATGGTTTCTCGATGCCATACGCTCGTGCTTTGCCCAGATAGATCCCAAATTACGTAAGCAAATTACTGCAGTGGGGGTTTCGGCCCAACAGCATGGCTTTGTACCGGTGGGAAGCAAGGGCGAAGTCCTCGCCCCGGTTAAGTTGTGGTGTGATACTGCAACTAGCCAGGAGTGTGACATTCTCATCGACCGTTTGGGTGGGGAGGATCGTGTGTTCTCCCTGATAGACAACCAAATCCTTGTCGGATATACCGCACCTAAGGTGCTCCATTTGAAGCGCCATAACAAGGAAGCCTATGACAAACTAGAGCATATCCTTCTGCCGCATGACTATATCAACTTCTATTTGACAGGGGTCTACTCTGCCGAGGCAGGTGATGCCTCTGGAACTGCTTTCTTTGATGTGAAGAGACAGGTCTGGAGTGAGGACGTCCTCTCTGCCCTCGATGACAAGAGAAGCCTTCTCTCTACGCTTCCTCCCTTGGTCAGGGCAGGTGAGGCTTGTGGCAGGGTAACAAAGAAGGCTGCAAAGGAGCTGGGGATACCTGAAGGTATCCCCGTCTCCTCAGGCTGTGGGGATAACATGGCAGCGGCTCTTGGAACCGGATGTGTGAAGCCGGGTTCCCTTACGATGAGTATGGGGACCAGCGGAACGCTTTTTGGGTATAGCACCAGCACAGTGTCGGATAAGAAGGGCCGCCTTGCCGCATTCTGCTCATCTAGCGGGGGATATCTTCCCCTGCTGTGCACGATGAACTGCACCATCACCACAGAGAGCATCCGTTCTCTCTTCGGCTATGATGTGAAGAAGCTCGACGAGCTGGCTCTCAAGGCCCCCATTGGGTGTGAGGGGGTTACGATGCTCCCCTTCTTCAATGGAGAACGAGTGCCCAACCTGCCTCATGGCAAGGGGGTTCTTGCTGGGTTCGACCTCTCCAACATGAAGGTGGAGAATATCGCCCGTGCCGCTTTGGAAAGCTCCATATATGCAATGAAGGGTGGCCTTGATGCGTTTGGCGAACTTGGATTTGAGCCCAAGCACCTGGTGCTTACCGGCGGAGGGGCAAAGAGTGCAATCTGGAGAAAGATAGCTTCTGATGCTCTGCAGCTTCCCCTTTCGGTGCCCAGTATCGTTGAGAGTGCTGCCTTTGGAGCTGCATTGCAAGCCCTGTGGACCGATAGTTCCCAGAGTATCGAGGAAGTTGCCGCAAAGCATGTGCAGTTTGACGAAGAGAAGGGGTGTGAGCCCAGTGAAGAGAATCGTGAGGGATATGAAAAAGCGTATGAACGCTATCAGGGATACGTACAGGCTATGACGCCACTGTTCAGATAGGAGGAACACTATGGATTATTTTGTAGGTGATAAAGAGTATTTCAAAGGGATAGGGAAAATTGAGTTTGAAGGCAAGAAGAGTAAGAATCCACTGGCCTTCAAGTTCTACGATGCAAAGAAGAAGATTGCAGGCAAAACCATGGAGGAGCACCTCAGGTTTGCCACTGCCTACTGGCATAGCTTCTGTGCCGACGGAGCCGACCCTTTCGGCAGTTCCACGATGGTACACCCGTTTCACAATTCCGACCCCATGACGCAGGCTATGGCCAAAGCTGACGCGGCTTTCGAGTTCTTTACCAAGATGGGTACCCCTTACTACTGCTTCCATGACGCAGATGCATCCCCAGAGGGCTCGAGTGTAGAAGAGTACGAGTCTAACTTCCAAAAGGTTTCTGATGCTCTGCTTGCCCGACAGAAAGAGACAGGGGTGAAGCTCCTTTGGAACACCGCCAATGTCTTTACCCACCCAAGGTACATGCATGGGGCTGCCACTAACCCTGACTTCTCGGTTGTTGCCCGTGCTGCTGTGCAAGTGAAGGCCTGCCTTGATGTCAACGTCAAGCTTGGTGGACAGAACTATGTGTTCTGGGGCGGACGCGAAGGGTACATGACTTTGCTGAATACGAATATGAAGCGTGAACGCGAACACCTGGCCCAGTTCTTGACCATGGCACGTGACTATGGGCGTAGCATTGGCTTCAAGGGGACCTTCCTCATCGAGCCCAAGCCGATGGAGCCTACCAAACACCAGTACGACTATGATGCCGCTACCACCATTGCTTTCATCAGGGAGTTTGGTCTGCAGGATGATTTCAAGTGCAACATTGAAGCCAACCATGCAACCTTGGCAGGCCATACCTTCGAGCATGATCTGCAGGTATGCTCTGACAGCGGTATGCTTGGTAGTGTAGATGCCAACCAGGGCGACCCCCAGAACGGTTGGGATACCGATGAGTTCCCTACCAATGTCTATGACACAACCCTTGCCATGCTGGTAATCCTGCGTGGTGGTGGTCTGGGTCATGGGGGCTTGAACTTTGATGCCAAGCGCAGAAGGGGCTCCATCGATAATGAAGACCTCTTCTTGGCACACATAGGTGGTATGGACAGCTTTGCCTTTGGACTTGAAGTTGCCCAAACTATTATCCAGGACAAGGTCCTTGATGACTTTGTAGCAGAGCGCTACGCTTCCTTTGATGAGGGAAAGGGTGCCTCTTTTGCCCAAGGGGCTATGGACCTCAGCACGCTTGCCCAGTACGGTCGCACCGCTTCCATCATCCACAACAGCGGCAAGCAGGAAAAGCTGCAGAATCTCTTGAACTCCTATATCCTGGGTTAGGCAACCAGGAACGGGACTAGCAGGATATAGCAAATTGTACTGATCATGACAGTGGCTGACGAAGTGAAAGATGATAACTTTCCTTTGTCAGTGCATTGTTGTGTGTAAGCCGTCGAAACTGTTGCAATCGGAGCGAAAAAGAGCAGTGTAAGGGTGACTTTGACCATGGGGGCAAAGCTGGTGAACGTCCAAATGAGGACAGAGAATGCAATTGCTACCAGATAGCGTATGCTGATAACCTTTAGGGCCTGCTTCATCCAACCCTTCTCCAAATGCACGTCAAGCATAATGCCTATCATCAGCATCGCTACGATGGGGTTGGCCTTACCTATGGCTGTCATCCATTCGGTGAGGAACCTTGGCAGCCTGAGACCTAAAAGCGAGAGCACTATCATGATCAGGTAGGTGAGAAAAGGCGCCGACCGGAAGAGCTTTTTCAGGATGTCCCTGACACATGGTCTCTGGCTGGTCGCCACAGAGCTTCCCACAGAGTAGACAAAGCCCGTAGTCATCAGGGCATTGCCAAGATCAAAAAGGGATGCAACCACCAGACCCGGACCACCATAGAGTGCCTGCACAAAAGGAAAGGAAAAATTTCCGATATTGTAGGACGGGGTGTTGAAGAGGGCATAGCCTTGCATCCCCTTGGACTCCTTACGCATAGCTAGGTAGGCTATCCCCATCAGAGTCGCATTGATGACAATTCCAAGGAGTATGATGAGAAACAGGGAAGGGACCAGCTCAAAGGATTCGAAGCCTGATATTATGGCCGCCGGGAGGGTTATATTGAGGGTGATTTGTGATAGTACATGCCCATCTTTCTCCGAGAATAACCCTGCTCGCTTGAGCAGATTTGCCAGGAGTATGATAAAGATTAACAGGAGGGGTTGTGAGAGGGTGCTTGTCATACTGTGAGGTTCTTCTTTTCTTGGAGTAGGGGCATAGGAACTTTCTTGGTTCTGGATACGAGGTATGAGCCTACCATGATCAGGACTGCGCCAACTGTGAACGTCTGTGGAAGGCTCTCCCCTAGGATGATCACTCCCGCCAGGATTGCCGTCACAGGCTCGAACACACTGAGTACAGAAGCTTTTTCACTTCCGATGGCCCGTATGCCCAGTGAGAAGAATGAGCATCCAAGCACGGTAGAGAGCAAAGCGAGTCCTGCAATGCCTCCCACTGCCTTTGTCCACACGATAGGGCTATGGGTAGAGCTTAACAAGGCTATGATTGTAGGTACCGCCCATACGATTGCTGCGCTGGTGAGAACATGCAGCATAAGCAGGGTGTTGTCCACGCTCCTGATCTCCTTTTGGCTGAGAAAACGTACATAGAGACAGAAGGTCAAGGCACTTGCCAAAGCAAGGGCTATGCCCAGAGCTTGGTCTGCACTGCTTCCTCCCGAAGGCCTGACTGCCAGATAAAGACCTGCCAGGGAGAGAAATGTACCCCATTTTTGCATTGCTGAAGGTCTGTAGCCATCAAGGGCCATGGCAATAATGAGGACCAGCAGTGGGTATATGAAGTGGAGCGTCGTGGTCAGTGAGGTGGGTATGAAGGTATAGGAGAGGAACAGGAGATAGCTCGTCCCGCCAAAAAACAGCGATGAGGAGATACACAGACGGAGCCGGAGGTGCCTTGGGAGCGCCGTGCTTTTCCCTTGGACTTTCAGGACCAGGAAGAGGACAAGAGCTGCTACGAGAAACCTGAGGGTAATCCTTTCGTAGAGGCCCAGACCTCCCTCCCTAGCAAGCTTGTTGAACAGGCCCATAAGGCCGAAAAAGCTTGAAGAGAGGAGAGTGAGAGCGACCCCTGTCCTATAGCCTATCATCGCAGGTAGGCTATCTGTGAGGGGGTGAGGCTCAAGTCAGCACCTCCGAGGGTCTCTGTTATCTGGGAAATCTTACTCGATCCTGCAATTGCTATGGTTGGGTTTATCTGGCTGGTGAGGTAGGCTATGCACAAGGCTGCGGGGGTGACTCGGAGCTCCTCTGCAAGAGCTTTACAACGTGGAACTATGGCAAGGTTCACCTCTGTGAGGAAGCGTTCGCGAGCTCGTTGGCTCAAGCTCTCGCCCTTACCTTCGATCAGCTTGGAGAAGAGGCCCTTAGCCTGAGAGGCAAAGGCCATGACTGGGAAGTTGTACTTCTCATACCAGGCTCTCTCAGTTTCGTTCATGCAGACAAGGGTGTCGTCCCCCCAGGTTTCTGGTGTGCAGTGGGCGAGGCTCCACTGGATCTCACTGATGACAAATTCGCTTTTGTTGTTCTTTTTTGCCCACAAGTTTGCCTCTTCAATGCGTTTGGTGGTCCAGTTGGATGCTCCAAGGTGCTTGACCAGTCCTTTCTCAACTAGGAGGGACCCCATGTCTATGATCTCATCGGTGCCCATGCTCGGGTCGTCACGATGGAAGAACCAGATGTCGACGCTGTCGCTCTGCAACTGGTCCAGGCTTCGCTGGATATCGTCCATCATATCCTTCTCGTTGATCCTGCTCCGGTTCATGTCTTCCTTGTAGGGATGACAGCCTTTTGTAGCGACTACCATCTGGTTGCGTGTGTTGTTCGACCGGAGCCACTTGCCAAGGACCTGTTCACTGGTAGAAGGCCCGCCCTCTGTATCCTGCCCATAGATATGGGCTGTATCAAGGAGGTTCCCTCCCTGCTCGAAAAATATATCCAACTGTGCAAGGGCTGTCTTTTCTGGAATTGCTGCACCGTAGTGGTCGCATCCCAAAGCTATCTGGGATAGTTTGGTTTCAAAGAATGGGGTGTACTTCATAGGGTTTGTCTCCTTAAGGGGGATGCTGTGGCCAGTGGGCAAATACGTATTCTGCCTATGATACGCTAAGAGCTTCTGTTTGGCTACATAGGGGAGAACACGAGTTGCTGCCCTGTTGCTTTGGAATGTGACGTTGCTTGACCGCTGTCGTTTCTCCCAGTAGTATTAGCAATGGACTCACAGGAGATTAGATACTATGGAAAGTAATTTGGAAGACCTGATCAAAATCTTTGCTAAGACAGCAGATGAGACGCAGATGCATAAGCTTTTTGAGGAAGTGTTCACTCCCAGCGAGCAGAAGGATTTTGCCTTGCGTTGGAACTTGATGAAAGACCTCTATCGAGGTATTCCCCAGCGTGAGATAGCTGCCAACCATGGGATTTCGCTCTGCAAGATTACCCGAGGATCAAAGATTCTCAAGCAAAAGGACTCGTATTGCAGAAGGATCCTTAGCGATCGCTACGATGACCACCTGCATATTTGAGCATAGTACAGTTTTTTGCTGGAAAAGCCCAAACACGCCTAGTACCAGCAGTTTACAACTGCACATTCTGCGTTTAAATGCCAATTGTGGTTCCGAAAATAGGCAAATGATGGTATCATATAAGCCAAATTGTGCATTTCAATGAAAAAGTAGAGAGTTTTGATGTCATCAGTAGAAGTTATAGTTGTCGGAACACCTCAGAATATATTTCCTCCCACTGAGGCTTTTTCCCCTGTAATGCAGGAGGAAGGGTCTTATTCCCCGTATGGGATCTTTTCAGCCCTGCAAGCAGTAAGAAAAAGGACTGATGCTGATTACATCGGGTTCTGCACCGCCAAGGAGTATCTGAACTTCTCAGGGATAAAGTACCCTTGCAATGAATTTGGAATTATTGAGGAGCCTTATCTGAGCAAGGCAACCTTATCCAAGTATGGTCTTGATGATACGCCTACGATAACCCATGCATTAGCGGGGTTTGACCTGTTGGTATCCTCTGCCCAGAATATGCAGAAGGGTAAACCTTTTTTTTCTAGCGTAAACGATAAGCTAAAGAGCATCATAGGTTTGAAAGAAGAGGATATGCAAGAGTTTCTCTCCCTCATAGTAACAAACTATCCTCAGTATAAGCCTCTAATTGATGAGTACCGTAAAGGTTTCCTGTACAGACCGAACTCGCTGTTTGTCATGAAACGTGAACTTTTTGCCGAGTATTGTTCCTTGTTATTTGGCTTGTATGATGAGTTTTTTACTGATAGGGATTTTGATGGATACAGTTGGGAAGAGGTTGAGGCTTTAGAAGAGCTTGGTACTATGGTGACGCAACTCTTTGTCATGAAGATACGTCAGGATGACTCCAAGAAAATACAGGACCTGCAGACCGTGAGGTTTGAGGAAGTCAGTACCCCTCTATTCCTCAAATCTGTAAAAAAGGATGCAGTTCCTGTTGTTTTCGCTTCCAATGAGCATTTTGCTCCGTTTCTAGGTGTCTGTATCCAATCGATGGTAGAGCAGATAAGCCCGGTTACTACCTATGATATTGTTGTGTTGGAATCGAATCTCTCAGAGGATTCCAAACAGCGCTTGCATCTGATGGCAGAGCGTCTGCCTAACGTGTCACTTAGGTTCTATAACCCCACCGCCTTGCTTTCAGGCAGGAAACTCCAGAAGAACACCACTGACCATATCAGTATGGAGACCTACTATAGGTTTCTCATTGGGGACATCCTCCCTGAGTATAAGAAGGTGCTGTATCTCGATTGTGATACGATCATCCTCTCCGATGTAGCTGAACTGTTTGCCACCGACCTTGGCTCTTGCGCTATAGGCGCTGCAATGGATCCTGAAATACCTGGTCAAAGAAAGGTCGATCCCTCCCTGAAAACGTACATGCATGAAGTGTTGCACATGGAGGATGATGATCCTTATCTGCAAGCGGGTGTGCTTGTGCTTGACCTCAAGGCTATGAACAACCTCCATAGTGTCGATGAGTGGCTCCACATGGCAGGGGAGCGCAGATATCGGTATAATGATCAGGATATTCTCAATAAAGAGTGCAAAGGACACCTACATCTGCTCTCCCTTAGTTGGAATACTGTAGTGAACTGCAATAACCGTAGGCTGCCGATAATCGAGAAAGGCCCCTATCCTGTGCTGAAGGCCTATCTGGAGGCAAGAAAAAACCCAAAAATCGTACACTATGCTGGGTTTGAGAAACCCTGGGATGCTCCTTTTTCTGATTTTGCGTATTTTTTTTGGGATTTTGCCAGTCGCTCGACTTTTTCTGACAGGGTCCTTGCCTTGAGGGTAGGGGAGCAGGATGCCAAGAAAAAGGACCAGTCTTTTGTCCAGCGGGTGTTTCCTCGTGGTTCAAAACGCCGCGTGATGGCAAAAAAGATGTACTATTGGTTTTCAAGAACATGATTCTCCCAAAGGAGGATATGAATATGATGTTGTGTGCTTTTTAAGGAAAATTTATACCTAAATTGAAGGAATTTGTTGCATGAAAACGAGAAAGTATTCACCTTTGGTCATGAAAGTAATGGGAGATATCCTGGCAGTTCTCGCTTCTTGGTTTCTTGCTGGTTATTTGCGTTTCTATGTGATTCCTGAGGGTAGAGTCGCTTCCTTTGGGTTGTTTGTCCAATTATCAGTGGTAGTGGTGGCAATATATATATTCTTCTTGAGCAGGAATAATCTGTATGAAGAAGAGCTTGAGCATTCATGGAGAAAAGAGACCTCCACAATCTTTAAAAGCATTCTCCAAGCTTTTCTTCTTTTGGTTGTCATGTTGTATTTTCTGTTTTCTGATAAGGTAAGCCGCATAGCCATCGTTATGCATTTTGGTTTTGTTCTTATCTTTATGGTTGCTGAACGAACGTATATATCAAGTTATATCAAGAAGGCATATAAAAAGGGAAAATATACTAGGAGTATTCTTCTTGTTGGATTTGGTGAGAAGCTTTCTGAGTATGAGAAAGCCTTACATAGCAGGCGAACACAAGGGATTAATATTGTTGGGCAGTATGATGGTGATGGTAAGCAGATAGCTGAGTGTAAACAGCTTGCCTATACTTCCCTTGCCCTGGCAGTAAAGGTAACAAAACCAGACCTTGTGGTCATCGGGTATCCCGGTAAGGAGTTTGATCGACAGGAAGCAATGGTAGCTCAAGGATTGGACCTCTTGGAGGAAAAGGTAGTACTGCTACCCTCTCTACCTGAGTCCTATATTGGGACACGGATTTCTGACTTTCGTTGGATACCGTTGCTGCACCTGAATGCCGCAGATATTGGATTTTTCCAGCGTATAGTCAAGCGTCTGTTTGATATTCTCGTTTCTTGCTTTGGCCTGGTATTACTATCTCCCTTGCTGATAGCCATAGCTTTTATAATCAAGATATCTTCACCAGGGCCTGTCATTTACAGGCAGAAACGGGTAACTAAAGATGCGAGAGTCTTTACCATGTACAAGTTCAGAAGTATGAGAAGTGATATTCTTGAGGATACTGAGCATTGGACAGAAGAGAATGATCCACGGGTAACCAAGATTGGGCGAATTATCAGAAAAACCAGTCTTGATGAGTTTCCCCAGCTGTTCAATGTAATAGGTGGCTCTATGAGCCTAATTGGTCCAAGACCCGAACGTCCTGAACTTGTGGAGAAATTCAACAATGAAATCCCTGGGTATAGGATGCGCCATCGTGCGAAAGCCGGACTTTCAGGCTGGGCTCAGGTAAATGGATGGAGAGGAAATACCTCTTTGGAAAGACGGATTGAGTTTGATTTGTACTATATACGCAACTGGAGTTTCTTTTTTGATATGAAAATTGTACTATTCACTTTCTTCAGAGGTTTTGTAAATGAAAACGCCTATTAGAATTGGGAGTAGTATATGCTGAAAAAACTTAGTATTTGTTTATTGGTGGGAGCTTGCTCAATAAGCTCTTTGTTTGCTGTTTTTGGAAATAGGCAGGCTTTGCCATCTTTGAGTGAAAGCCAATACAAGGCTTTGGAAAAGGGCTCTATCATTGATGTGAGGTCAGTCAATGGCGAACCCCTTACCCAGTTATTTGTCCAGGGTAGTGAAGCTTTCTCGCGGGCCAAGCTTGCTCAAGGTATGGAGGATGGATTCTCCATTGCTGCAGTGAGCTATATTCCTTACGGGTCTAAACTGCAAGCCTTGGATGCAAGCGAACGACAGCTTGCCATATTTAACAAGATTCGCGCAATTTCAACTCAGGAGGGACTTACCTATATCTCCTGGCGTGCAGGTAACAAGCCAAAGGTGCTCATTGAGAAGTCTTCCTATATGGAAGATGAACGAAATCTTAACACGTTGCTCCCGGATCCTATTGCTACAACGTTACCTCGTACTGCTCAAAGCTACGTGTTTCAGCGCGATTCTTCCTTTGGAGGTAACCGGTATATTCATAGGTATACCAATAGTGACAAGGAGATATTTGTAGCCATTAAAAATATCAGTTCCATGAAGGTTTTTGGTATTTTTACAGCAGTTCCGAAGGAGAGCCTTTCAATAAATATGGGAACCTACCTTCTTGATGAGGGTGTGTTGCTAACTGCTCTCATTTCGATCGAAGGCCGTGATCCTGAAGTCTCTATCTTGGGATATAAAGTAGATCTTCCTTCTGCATTTACGAGAAGGATTACAGCATTACAGAATTGGTTTGTCGCCCAACTTGTGACAATTGAAACAGATTAGGTGGTTTGTTGATGAATAAGGCTTATGAAAAAATAGTGGCTCTGGTCGTTGTCTTCTTTATGGTGATGCTCTTTCCCTTGAGTGCAGCAGTACACACCTCGGTCCCCATAGGGCATCGTGTCTATAGGATCCTTGATGTTGCTGAGATTCGTGGCCTCATAGGGCGACAGACCTCAGCAAGACCCTTCAGCTCTGATAAGGTCATGACACTGCTACAGGAAGTGCAGGCGCAGGAAACGAGGCTTTCATCATCAGAAAAAGAAGAACTTGTCTCCCTTCTTAAGGAGTTTGAACTGTCCTACGGCTATGTAGAGTCACCTATGGGCGATGTGTTTTCAACCGGTTTTTTCCGTACCTACAACCCAGAGAAGAAGATGGGAGCCTCCATTGGTGTCAACCTGGCCACGGAGCAGACAGTCAGCCTGATAACAAAGGAGTATGATTCCAGAACTTCCGTCCTGGCGTTCATCAAGGGCGACCTGGGAAAGAACATCTCCTTCAATATGAACTTTGGTCTCAATCTGGATAAACTGAACAATACCGTGTTCCTTCCAACGGAGTTTACCATTCCTGCAGAAGGGTTTTACATGCAACTCGCTGCTGGCGGAAGCCAACTCAGGGATATTCCCTCAGATGGATTCTACACAGGTCTGGCCCTGGCTCCCGAGTTGGCGGCCTCCTTCTTCGACGGAGACCTTCGACTCAGATGGGGTTCCATAAAGCGTGATTGGGGATCAGGATTGAATAACCTGATGGTTTCTGGCTCTGCACGGCCTATAGATGGAATTGAACTCTCCCTCGATATCACGTCCTGGCTTCACTACACGGTACTAACCGGTTCCATGGGTAAATTTTCGTTATCAGAGCTTGGTGATGACCGATTCTTTTCTGATGATTTCCAAGAAGACAAGCCTTACTACCGTTTTGACAATAACTTCAGTGCCCACAGGGTAGAACTTGATGCAACACCAAACCTTACTCTTGCAGTCTTTGAGGCTGTGGTTTGGAGTAAACGCTTTGAAATTGGATACCTCAATCCCCTTACTATCTACATGTTCGAGCAGAATAACCTCGGTGATATCGATAACATGCTTGCTGGCCTTGATTTCAACTACACCCTAGCTGACAAGATTCGCCTCTATGGAAGCATCGCCACCACTGAAGTGAACAAGATAGGTAGTTTGAAGACCATGCTTACATATCCCAGGAACATCCTTGCCTTCCAGGCAGGGGTAACAGTTCCTCTTCCAATCGGCACCTTCTCCTCTGTCACCCTCCAGTGGACCTACCTGGCCCCCTTCTTCTACTCACATTATCCGCTGTTGGAGCAGGTGGGGACGTTTGATGCAACTTCTGTAACTGGTGCTGTATTCACTTCCAAACGTGGAAATACATATACTTATTATAGTACAGATCCTAAGAAAATCACTGTCGATTATAATAATGGTCAGGATCAAGAAACGTATGATCTTAGTTCGGGTGGTAGCAGTTGGGTATCAGAAGATGGACGCATTGAGATTGAGAGAGAGAGTGATGAGGAATTCCTCATCTACGAAACCTACAATGAGACTGCCTATGTGAACAAAGGCGAAAACCTTGGCTATCCCTTGAACCCCAACTCCCAGGAGTTCCTCCTGCAGCTCGACTTGGGCTTTAAGCAGGGCTGGACAGGCCAGGGGGTTGCCAAGTACCAGGTGCGTAGCGGTCAGTATGGCTACACCATAGAGCAGTTTATGCGATATGGTGCTACCTATGAACCCAAAGCCTTCTGGGATAATGTTTTTGAACATGCACTTACCTTTGAACTACACGTAGCCAAGAAGTTTGCTGACATGCCCATCGAGCTCAGTGCCAAGTATCGTTTTACCACTCTTTGGGAGCGCGACATAGTTGGCGGCGAAAGATTCGATGGCTTGAGTACGGGTTTCTTAGCCTGGAAGGATGCAGCCTATGACCAGGTGGTGACCGTAGGGGCTAAAATCTATTTCTAGTGTGGAGGTTCCTTACATGTCTGAGCATAAGAGGCTTTGTTCTGTTATGATTCCCGCTTATAATTGCGAACGTACGATTCGCTCAAGTGTAGAGTCTGCCTTACAACAGAGCTATGATGTGTTGGAGGTACTCATTGCAGATGACGCCTCTACTGATAATACAGGCTATGTACTCAAAGATTTGGCTACAGAAGATAGTCGAATCAAGATTTTCTCTTTGAAAAAGAATGGGGGCGTGGCAGAAGCCCGTAATCGTCTGTTTGCAGAGGCAAAAGGTGAGTACATTGCTTTTTTGGATGCTGATGACATTTGGGAACCCGAAAAGTTAGCAAAGCAAATTGCTTTGCTGGAATCTTCTGGCTCTGATTTCGTCTACTCAAGCTACTCCTTCATGGATAAGGACTCCCTGGCGATAGGGAAACCAAAGATTGTTCCCACTTCTTGCATCATGAAGGATATCCTCAGGGAGAACTTCATACTTTGTTCCTCTGTGGTGATGAAGGGTTCCTTGGGAAAACAGTTCAAGATGGATGGCTCTTATTCCCATGAGGATATGGTCTACTGGCTTACTCTCTTTCAGGGAGGGTGCAAAGCTGTGGGTATTTCTGATGTTTTGGTGCAGTATCGCTTGTATGATCAGAACCGATCGGGGAACAAGAGAAAAGCTGCTAAAGATCGCTGGATTATTTATCGAAGATTCCTACAATTGAACATATATACTTCTTTTGGGTATTTTTTTGTCTATACTTTGCATGGATTTAATAAATATCGGCGTTTGAAGAAATAGGGTGGTATTTCCCAGTATAGTGTAATCTTTACGATAGTTTTCTGTTGTACATGTATAGCGTTTCTCTATAGTACAGAAGAATGATTTGTTCGGGATTCTTGTGGGATTGCTCAAAATTTCCTTGCTTATAGATTGTTTTTATGCTTTATGAGCATGTGTGTTCGTATGTTTTTCTTGACATGCTGTAGTAATCTGCTTATGATTTATTAAGTATGTTTCGATAATATATTAGTTTAGTGGTTGAGGTGACATGAATAGTTCTTTACACAAAAAGATGAGGTTTATTGGCCTCTTGCTCCTTATAATCCTTTCTGCTCTCTTTGCAGGAGAGCCCTTGGTCACATCCGATCAGGTCGATTCCTATGTGATAAAAGGCTACGAGTTTTCAGTAAAAGGGAAAACCAAGGATTTTGCCTTACGAAGTGTGATTGTCCCCTCAGGTGGAGACCCAATTTTTTTGTCAGAAGAGGCTATGGTAGAAGCCCTTGCTGCCAAGAAGCAGCTCCTTGTCAACAAGCGAATATTCACTGAAGTTGACTTTACCTATGCCTTGGATTCCTACAGCAGAGGAACAGCATACTATATCGCTACCTTTTATGTAGAAGATGCCTCAACATTCCTTACCATTCCCTATCCCAAGTTTGACAATGACACTGTCGGCCTTCGCTTAGGGGTGAAGATGTATGACAAGAACCTTTTTGGAACCTTCAGTGACCTGTACATAAGTGGGACAGTCTCTCAGGGTAATGGTGGCCGTACAGGGTGGGATAACCGTGAAGATGCATTGGATGTGCAAATATCCTCCCTTCCTATCGGTAAGTCCTTCCTAGACATCTCTTTTGACTATGACAGGACAAAGGGTAGCCTTGATGCAGGCACGTTTAACTTTGCCTTTGATTGGAACAATCTTGTTATTAAGGGCTCCAAGCTCAGCATCGCCCCTTGGGGTAAGTTTAAGCCAGCTTCAGACTTCTCTTCTTGGAACCCCGACGAATATGGGGTAGCCTGGAGACTTGGTCCTTTCAAACAGAATGAAAGCACGTTCTCCTTGTATAATCAGGTGAAACGGTATGCAGATCTTAAGAGACTCTATACGTTGACCTATCTCGACCAACACGGACTGACCTTTTTCTCCCATCCTATACGCTTCAGGATCAGTACTGAGTCTGATGCTGTAGTAGGTAGTGGGGCCCTCTCCTCCATGAATGTAGGGGCAACCTTGGGAACAGATTTCTCTCTTCCCTTTGGCTTTACTTGGTCTTCGTCTGTAGGGGCCATACTCCATTACAGTTACAATCTTACTGACATCCCTGTCCCGTACTCCTATCTTCTCTCCAACACCCTTAGCAAGTCGAATATCAACTGGCAAGGCAATTTCCGTAAGGGCATACGATTCTCTTTGGACTACATTACTGATCTCTATCCTCAGGATGAGTACTGGGAAAGTAAAAGCACGTGGTACGTAGCTACTACTCTATCCTGGTTCCCCCTTGCAACAAAATACGTAAATCCTTCTGTACAATTAAGGGGTTTTGTTGCTGATGAGAAGAAGAGGGCATACTTCTCAAATATAACAATAGCCGACTCTATGCGAGGGTATCTTACCAATACAGTTGAATCTATGGTCTTAGGGTTAGCTAGAGAATATGGGGCTGTCATCAACCTGAACCTGACCTCCAAGTTCATTAATTTTGGTTTTGCCAAGTCCTATGCAAGTCCATTCATTGATATCGGGATTTTTCATGATGAGACAAATCCCGATAAGCCAATCATTATCTCTAGTGCAGGCCTTGATGGGTGGGCTATACTTAACAAGTTCCCCAGCTACCCAATCAGAGGTTCATTGGGGTTCAACCTACAGGATGTGAGGAAAGCTATTGATAAAGAAAAAGATTTTACCGAAATTGAGTGGGAACTCTATATTGGCATGGGGTTGTTCTTCTAGTCCTAAATATACAAAAATAGTCATTGGTAGTATTTGCACACTCTTGTTGCTAGGTGCTCTTTCACCCTTGTATGCTAACCAAGTTAGAATCTATCCTGTGGACTCTGAAGTCTATCAGGCTATCCGTCAGTTATATGTGGTACAGGCTCTCTCATTGCCCTCTACAGCAGGTCCTTGGAGTCAGGATGAGCTCTCCCTCATGTTTGACAGGGTAGAGGAGCAGAACCTCACCCCTAAAGCTATTCCTACCTATGAATTTGTTCGTACCATGCTTTCTGTGAAACAGCCATCTTTCTCCTTAGGCTCTAGCGTTGCTCTCGAAGGCTACCTACACACCAACGCCACTGATTTTACAACCAATGACGATTGGTATTACAACCATGATAAGAGAAAAGCCCTCCTTTCCCTACCAATGGAGATTTCTCTGGCCAATCATTTTTATGCATATGCAGGTCTTGAGCTTACTCTTGGTAAGTTCGATGGGGTAACATTCCCTAGTGATGGGACTTCAGTCTTGTATGGCAAAAATACCATTAGTACAAATATGCATCTTTCTGGTCAGATCGACGCAAATGTTCCTTACCGTGCCTTTGGTGCCTGGGGTGGAGAAGGGTGGCTCCTGCAAGTAGGGCGTGACAAGCTGTCCTGGGGGCCAGGGACGACAGGGAATTTTCTGCTTGGCGACCATCTGCAATATCACAACCAGGGTCGGTTTACTGCCTACGACGATACATTCAAATATACCTTTGTGACCTCATTCTTTCCGCATCCTGATGAGATATGGGGGCCCTCGGCATCAAGCGGTCAAGGGAATCCATTGGTAGGCCTGAAGATGTTTATGGCTCATCGGTTTGAATGGAGACTTTTTGGGGGGAAAGTGGGCTTTTCACTCAATGAAGCAATCATGTATCAACCAAAGAACGGTGTTTTTGACCTGAGAGTACTTAATCCTATGATGCTCTATCACAACTACTTTATTCGTAGTGATGCAAACTCCATTGCATCTCTGGAATTTGATATTGCCCTTGCCCCCTACTGGAACCTCTACGGTCAGCTTGCTATTGATGAGCTTTCCTTTGGAGCAACCGAAGTGAACCTATCCCTTGATAGCCGCCATCCTGATGGAGTGGCTTATATGCTAGGTCTTGAGTATGCCCAGCCTGTAGAGAAGGGAATTCTCTTTGGCTCTTTGGAAGGAGTGTATACCGATCCCTATCTTTACCTACGAAGCATTCATGGTGATGAAGATCAAGCGGGTGACGGGCTTGATTCTTTGAATTTTGTCGTTGCCCTCAGAAGGTGGTTCTCTGATGAACTTATCTATGATCAGGATTTCCTTGGATACCGCTATGGTGGCGATGCCATAGTAGGCAATTTTGAAGTTGGGTATAAGGAGTACGCCTCTTGGTCCCTTTCTGGCCATCTGTTCTGTATGCTTCATGGTACGATCGATATGAACAGTCTATGGACTCTTGGAGATCTTGCTCATACTCCTACAGGTGATGCCAAGGCCTACATTGATGCAGGCATCTCAGGATCGTGGAATGTTACTCAAGCTTTGCAAGGGTATGCTGGCTTCGATTTACTCAGTAAAGTGCAAGCCTGGAAGCCCACCTATGACCTTCAGCTCTACATGGGTGTGCAGTACACGCTCTAGGGTACCTACCTTTTAAGCTACTTACTATGCTTTCTTCTTCGCCTTCTCGGTATAGAATGTTTTTGCATCCTCGATGATCATGGCAGCGAATGCAAGGGTGTCAAAGGAGAGCGGCAGCTTGTCAAAGCGCTGCTGCATCGCCTCCTGTTCCTCTTTATCCTGGTCGTAGGCCTGAAAGATGGATACTTGTTCTTTCACTGAATCCTCAGTCCAACCAACCTTGTGCCTCTGCATGAACTCTCTGGTGGGCAACGCCGCATACAGCAAGTTGGAAACCAGGAAAGGCCTCTTGAGGTAGAGCGATTCCATCAGGGCGTTGGCTCCTGCCTTGCCTGTCTGCACATCGCTGGCAAAGATGTAGTCATGGATATTGTCCACAAAGCCTGGGGTATGCAAGGAGAAGTCAGGATGCTTCTCCCTGAAATTATTGTAATGAAGGGCAGTACTCTTGCTTAGGGTCCCGACAGCTATGACCTGCCAATCGAGTCCCCTATCCTGAATCTCTTTGAGAAAGTCTGCAGTGCCGATACCCTCTCCGCCTAAGTTGAGCAGGATGGTGAACTTGTCTTCTAGCCCTAGTTTTCCCCGGGCTTCACGTTTGCTCAGGTACTTGATGTCCCTCATTGTCTTCTTAAGGGGAAACGGACAGATGGATATCGTCTCTTCTGGTTGTCCCTGCTTTATGGTCAGCTCCTTACCCAGTTGTGTGCAGATATAGAGCTTGTCCAGATCTTTACTGATTGCTACATTTGGCGTAAAGAATACATCAGTGGAGTATTCGAAGACAGGGATATTCAAGCCCAGGTGATCGACGATGGGCTTGATCAGATTGGCACCGAGGAAGTGTGCGACTACGATACAATCAGGTTTGTCCTTGTCATACCAACGCTTGAAGTCTTTTGGCGCATGGGAGTGTGTTGCTAGAAACCGAATGCGTCTGGCATTGGCAAAGGAATCGCTTTTTGGGTTGACGAATTTTTCCAGGCGGGGGAAATGGAGTTGCATCCTCCAGTTGTGTTTGCTAATCCAGTTGACAACAGGAGCCTTACATACCTGTAAAAGCAGGTTGTCTACCACTGTATCGTGTCCTAAGTCTTTGAAGGCATCGGAGAGTGCCTTGGCAGGGGTAATATGACCTTTGCCTGCATCCACATACAAGAGTGCTATTTTCATGATGAGTTTAGAATAAGCGAAATAGAGGGCAACGACAAGCACCCCTACCAAACATTTCAGCTCTTGTTGCTATGCCTTGACTTCCATTTTGTGACCTCGTCAAGGATGTCATGGACAAAAGCCTCACTACTGAAGCGTAGGGGGAGCGATGCAAACCGTTTCTCCATCGCCTTTTGTTCTTCCTTGTCTTCGGAATAGGATCTGAGTATGTCTAGCTGGTTCTTTGTCTTGTTTTCGCTCCATCCAACCCGATACTTGTTCAGGAAGGTTGTGGTGTCCCGTGCAGCAAAGAGCAGGTCTGACACCAGGAAGGGACGGGAGAGGGCCATGCTCTCCATAAGGGCATTCGCCCCTGCCTTGCCGACCTGCACATCGCAGGCGTAGATATATTCCCCTATATTAGGTATGAAACCTGGGGTATGAAGAGAAAAGGTAGGGTACAGCCTTTGGAAGAATGAAAACCTCATTTTTGTTAATGGGGTGAGCTTACCCACTACAACTACTTGCCAGGGAAGGCCTCTTTTTGCCACCTCATAGACAAACTCCGTGTTGCCTATGCCCTCACCTCCGAAATTCTGAAGTATGGTAAATGAATCATTGAGGCCGAGGAGCGATCGCGCTTCCTGTTTTGTAAGCTTCGGAAGGTCTTCGATTGAACTTTTTAGGGGAAACGGACAGACCTTGACCCGATCTGGGGGATGTCCCTTAGCAAGGAGCAAATCACGACCTATAAAGGTGGATATGTACAAAAGGTCCAGCTTCCTGTTGAACCCTGCAGTGGGATTATTGAACACATCCGCTGCATAGCCGAAAACAGGTATAGGGAGTTCAAGCTTTTGCACGATAGGGGTAATGACATTTGCCCCCAGGAAGTTGGTGCAGACGATGAAGTCTGGCTTAGTCCTCGTATACCACGCATGAAAGCCTCTCTTTAGAGGGAGATGTACAGCGAGGAATCGGAAGATGGTTGCCATCGCCTTGGTATCATGGATGCGGTGATAGGCTCCCTCAATGCGTGGATGCCTGAGCATAAAACGCCACTCTTTCTTGCAGTATGAGGACCAGAAAGGAGTGTTGCACACCAAGAACATATCATCAACAATGGCTTGGTGACCCTGCTGTTTCAGTTTTTCAGCCAAGGCAAGGGCAGGGACATAATGCCCTTTTCCTGCATCGACATATAAGAATACTCCTAGCATGTACTATTCCTTGTATGCTTTGACAGTCTGTTACCCTTATTCAGTATGAGCATCAGAGAGTATGCGTATGATCGCTCATATGCGGATCATGGGTCTTCTTCCCAATCTGTTTCGTACCTTAGCGGTAAGGATGATGTAAGACGGCATCACAAATATTGTGGACAGCATACAGTTGAGAAGAGCAATGCTCATCAGGCTCCCAAAATACCGTACCGGAGTGTATGAGGCAAAGAGGAACATCAGCATCCCTGCAATGATGGAAAGGGTGGTCAGGATGATGGGCCTTCCCGTCTCCTTGATGGTCATGCCCACTACCTGCATAAGGGGGAGGTCTGCCTTGAGAAGGTTGCTCTTGTATCTGAGCAGGAAGTGGATGGCATCATCGATGCCAGCTCCTACCGCAACCGATGCAAAGGTCACTGTTATCATATCAAAGGGAATCCCAAGAAAGTACATGAAGATGTAGTTTGCCATTACCCCTGTAAGGATGGGAATGAGGGCGAACAGTGCCTGTAACAGCGAAAGGAATGCTGCAAGGACAACAAGGAAAACCAAGAGGAAACTGATATAGGTGCTCTTCTTTTGGTCAGACAGCAACAGGTTTGAGAAGCGTAGGGAAGCGTGGGGCTCCCCGCGGATAAGTATCTTGGTTCCATTGGGCAACAAGGGAAGGTTTGCTTGCAAGACCTCCTCTATGCGCCCAGCACTAGCTACTGTCATGAGGCCTTTGTCCTTTGCATCATAATTCTGTACAAAGAGGGTAAGAGCCGATCCCTCCTTGTTGAGGATGGCCCCGATGTCTGCCTTGCTCTGGTTATTCATCAGGATTACCATTCTGCTTAATAGATTGAGCAGGCCTGAAGAGGCAGGAATCCCAGTATCGCCACTATAGACTGAGTTTGCAAAGCTTACGTAGGAGGCGAAGGAGAGTATCTGGATGACATCATCACTTGCCTCAAGCACAGCCTGTTCATACGCATATACCTTGGATAGATTTGCACTTTGCAAAAAGAAATTCTTCTCTTCCTCAGGGGCTGTTATGGTGACAATGAAGGGGGCGTCACCTCCCATCTTCTCGGCAAAATGCCGGGATTCCTTCCCAAAGGGATCCTTCTCAGGAAGATAGGACATGTAGTTGGTATTGATGCGCACCTGATCCCTAGTGAAGAAGTATCCGGCGATGACAACCAGCCAGACCAGGACAAATATGGGCCAACGCCGTAAGACAATCTTACTAGAATAATCAACAAGCTGTGCCAGATATCCACTGCTGTAGGTTTCCAGCTGAAGGGGTTTGGGAGGAGAGACGAGCGTCAGCAATGCTGGTAGGTAGGTAGCCGACAATATGGCACAGAAGGTGACTCCAACCCCTACGGCTATTCCAAATTCCCTAAGGGCAGGGGTCTTGGAAAAAAGGAGGCTGAGAAACCCGATTACCGTGGTCAGGCAGGCAAAGGCTATGGTACGTAGTATCTTTTTCGTAGATTCGATCGAGGTAGCACCACTGGTATAGTCAGTGTAGTACTCCCCGATGACATGGATCGCATAGGAGGAGCCAAGGTTCAGTACCATACAGGGGGTAACGATGTTCACCACGGTGAGGGCATACCCGAGCAGCTTCATGGTGCCGAATGTCCATATGATGCCTATGACCGACATCGAGAAGGGCAGTAGCATGCTTCGCTTTGCCTTGAAGCTCAGATAGTAGACTATCAATATGGCTAGGGCACACAGGCCAAGCAGGGCCTTGAGGTCACGACCTAGGTAATGCATCAGGCGATTGCTGATCACTGAGCTTCCATTGATATAGGTCTTTATTCCTACCTCATGCAGGGAATTGAGCATTGCTGCAAGTTCAAGTTCTCTCGTTTCAGAAAAGGCGGAGGACTGGAAGGAGAACAGCATGCTATTCATATCTTCACTTACCAGATAGTTCTTGATGACGGGGTCTGTCTCCACCCGACTCTTCAGCAGTGCGGCTTCCTCTTCTGTCCAGAGTGAGCGTCCTTGGTTAGGGGCGAAAGGGACACTCATCAGGCGGGTTCCCCGCTTTTTCAAGGTGACAAAGTTCAGCACAGAGGAGCTCTCACTCAACTCCTTGGTAGAGCTCAGTTCTCCCATGGTCTTTTCAATCAGGGTGAGGTTCTTTGCGCTGTAGAGGTCTTGTGCTTCAACCATGACAAGGTATGATGCGGTATAGGGATAGTCCCCCCCATTCTCATCTGGGACTGCTGAGGGCTCTGTGCTTGCACGTAGGTGCGGATTGGCATTGAGTACCTGGGTATCAAGGATGAGAGGCTCAAAAGATGCTGCTAGGTTTGTGGGGGATGCTTGAGCAGTTCCTCCATCAAAGACAGTGGTATCCTCTAGTTGATATAAAAGGTCAGAGTAGTCTCCGCTAAGCTCAAGGGATACTGCATGATAAAGAAAAAATATGGTGACGATTGCAATACAAACCAAGGTTGTTTTGCTGTGCTTTCCAACGAAAGACAAGACATCGAATTTCATGGTGCTCCTACAGGTGTCCCATCAACCAGAGCATGGGCTATGTTTAATGGGGGATTACTCAGGCAATCATACCATAGCTCAGGATAAAAATGAAACCCATTTCATCCCAATGGGTGAAGTTAGGAGAAAAGAAAACCCCCAATCATTTGCATGGTTGGGGGTTCTTGTTGGACTTAGTCCCTATAACGTTTCTTTGCCGGGAAGTTTCTGCTTGATGAAGCAGGACGAGGTCGTGAGCTATAGCGATCATGATCACCGGAATAGGCAGGACGATCGTTGTCGCTTGGGCGTGAATCACGTCCATACGGCTGATAGTCATCACCGTCTCTTCGTCTAGGGCGATCATATCCACCACCACCGCCTCGGGAGGGTCTTCCCTCACGGTAGGGCCGATCTTCATACCTGTCGCCTCGGGTTCTTCCTGAGAGGTTCTTCCCATTGGGATTGTCCGGTTTAGCCCTGGTTACGAGAGGTCTGCCCTCAGAACCACGGTTTGAGAATACCTGGAGGATCTTCTCGGCCACTTCAACAGGAGCAGAGACAAAGGAGAAGTTATCCCGCACCGAAACATCCTGCAGATCCCTATCCTGGGCCCCTGCCTGTTCCATGAGGTAATCGATGAGCTGCCTCTTGTCCAAGCCATCCATGCGTCCCTTAGCGATGAAGAGTCTGGTAAACCCGTCATTCTCTGAGAAGCCTCGACGTTCGCCACCACGATCACCACGATCGTCACGATCGTCACGGGAACGCTGGCTTCCGCCAATGGACCTGTACTTGGATACGTCAAGCTCATCACTGTAGAAGTGCTCAAGCAATGCAGCTACAAGCTCTTCTGGCTCATGGCCTTCCAGTATCTGGGTAGCTAGCGGCATGAATAGGTCATAGTTGACATCCTTGTCGGCAATTTTGGCAAGGGTTGCGAGGATCCTTTCGCGTTTGATGTTGATGATGTCCTGAGCATCAGGGACAGTACCTCTACTGATATCAAACTTTGAGGCCCTTTTGATAAAGGTGAAGCGCTTGAACTCACGGGTAGCAACGAATGTGATGGCCGTGCCTTTCTTTCCTGCTCGGCCAGTACGTCCAACACGGTGAATATAAGCCTCAGGATCCTCAGGGAGGGAGAAGTTGATGACGTGGGTCAAGTCCTGGATGTCGATACCTCTAGCTGCCACATCAGTTGCCACCACTATATTGATGGTTTTTTCCCGCATCTTGGCGAGGATAAGCTCACGTTGTTTCTGTGAGAGGTCCCCATGCAAAGGCTCAGCTCCATAGCCACGTTCAGAAAGCCTGCGTCCGATCTCATCACACTGCATCTTGGTACGGCAGAAGATCAGACCATAAAAGCTCTCTTCCATATCGATGATTCTGGTCAGGGCTTCAAACTTGTCACCCTCGCGTAGCTCAATGTAGAGCTGGTCGGTCAGGCTTTCGGTAATGGCATCCTGCTCAATCTTCACCATCTGTGGAGATTTCATGAATCGTTCGGCCAGTCTGCGAATAGGGGCAGGCATGGTGGCAGAGAAACAGAGCATGCGCTTGTTTTCGGGTGTCTGCTTGAGAACTTCCTCAATATCATCCACAAAGCCCATATCAAGCATTTCGTCAGCTTCATCAAGCACCATAAATTTGAGGTTTTCAAGATTGAGTGAGCCTCTTCGGAGGTGGTCCAAGATACGTCCTGGGGTTCCTACTACGACATGGACGCCCCTGCGAAGCTTACGAAGCTGCAGTTCCATTGATGCACCACCGTATACGGCAGCGATCTCGAGGTGGCGGTCTCCCTTGAGGGAGTTGATCTCCTCAGATACCTGTACGGCAAGCTCCCTCGTTGGTGCGAGGATAAGTGCCTGAACCTGATAGGCTGAGGGGTCTACGATTTCTAGAATAGGAAGGCCGAAGGCTGCCGTTTTTCCGGTACCTGTCTGGGCTTGGCCGATTACATCTACCTGATCCTTGAGAAGGAGCGGAATGCACGCTGACTGAATCTTAGTTGGCTCTTCAAAGCCTTTTGCTTTGAGCGCAAGAATAGTTTGTGCGGACAGTCCGAGTTCCGCAAAGTTTGTTAAATCTGACATGAATCTCCTGATAGTTAAATGGCTGCATGAGTATGGGACAGCCGTGAAATACACATATGTCTGCGTATTCTATACAAATACGCAAGTTGTTTCAAGACAAAGGCATTTCTTGTCCCCTTTTTATTTACGAAATGGAGCGAAAAGCCCACAATCTTTAGTCGTGGGATGAAAGCGACTAAAAGAATGATTTGTCAATGGAATCTCCCTGCACTAGTAAAATAAACATTGTTTGCAGAATGTTGTAAATCAAGCTTGCGTTGGTAATACACCTTCTGCAAGCTATACATATGTTAACCAATGAAGAGACAAATTGGAGATGATATGACAACATACAAATTCAAGCTGTAGAATGATGAGGACAATCACCACCTCCATGACCTTGTGAATGTTGCAAGGATCATCTACAACCATTGCATTGACCTGCACAGAAGGTACTATCGAGATACTCAGAAGCATATCGCAAAGTGAAACGCAGACACTATACCTTTTGGGGAATTGTCGGCTCACAAGCCTCCCAGAATATAACTGACCGAATTGATGAGGCATATAAGCGGTTCTTTGACAATGTGAAGAAGGGCTGAGACTGCTTGCAGGATAAGTCCTTCAGGAGGCAGGGCATTGCCTCCTTCGGGAGATTGTGTAAGACGTGGACTTGTCCACGCAGTGATTGCTGATCAGAAGAATCCCACGACTTTAGCCGTGGGAGTATGTCAATAGCGGTTAAATACGTCCTCTGCAGTAAGCGTAAATTAACTTGTACTTGACGCTGGTTTCAATCCATATTTAGCAGCTACTCGGTCCCGAGCCTTATCT
>JAEINL010000042.1 GCA_016342655.1 Sphaerochaeta sp.
ATAGGTAAACTGTAACACAACTCTTTCAGATGATTCCATCAGTTTATGATGCTACCCACTCAAAACAGCGAAAGGCCCAGTTTCTTCATACAAGTCCTCCAATTACATAGATACAATCATTATTGCGTATAGAATCCCCGTGATACAAGAAAAATGTGAAAAAAGTGCAAAAATGTAGCTACCTCCCCACACCAAGCAACAAGAAATGCAAGCCCATACCAGAAAGACACCAGCAAAAACAGGATCTTGTTCTCCCTTCCCTATGGTAAGGAAGGAGAAACCCCAGTACCTGCATATTCTTGCAATACTCGCTAGAAGCATACAGTTCTTATACACTACTTCTAACGGAAGTCACCTAAAGATAGGGGAAACATAGCATAGCTAAAAGTAATCAAAAGTCACATCGACAGTACTTCTACCACTTACTCCTACCCTACTGTCATAAGTAAAACAAACCTAAATACACCTATTTTGTTATATTATATTTATTTACCAATATTTATAAAAAATATTTCACTTTTTCTTACTTTTTTTATTTTTAGTATTGACATAAGTCTCTTTAACCCCTATTATACAGATGTGCTTGGGAAATAAGGCACATAAAAACAAATTTGCACAGAAGCAAAAAGGGCTTCTAAAAAGGAAAAGAAAATGAAAAAAACAATCGCTATTCTATTGGTTCTCGTACTCGCCGGTGCTGGACTGTTTGCTGCTAATAATACTGAGGCTACATTAACGATAAATAGTAGTGTAACTGGTGTTCTTCAGATTGGGTTATTTGCAACTGCGCCAACTACAAATGCATCTTTTGCTTCTGGTAGCGACGCTTACCCTCTAGCAATTCCAGCTATAAGTGCAGATGCAGTAGTAAATTCAGAATCAGCCGTAATAGCTTTGGCTGTTCGTACTAACAAGAAAGTAGCTTGGTATATAGATGTTGCTGCTAACGCTTTACGAACCGGGACTGAATCAGGTGGCTATGACTATTTGGGATATAATTTAATTCTTGATAATGTAACTACAACCGTCGCAGATTTAGGTACACCAACTAGTGCTCTCAATTTATTGACTGTTCCTGCTGGAACTGGACTAAGGGTTGAAAGTTTTCCTCTTAAGGTTGCAATAACTCCCGAACAAGCAGCACTTGCGGTTGAGGGATCTTACGAAAGTACAATCACATTTACCATAACGGCATCTTAAGACTGACGGTACCAGGTACAACGTCCACAGTTTCCACAGAAAACGTTAAAACAGGGCATTCAGAGCATGATTTGACGATTCGAGGTACCAGGAAGACTTTCCAATAAATCCAAAACACAAGGTTGGCCAGAAACGGCCAACCTTATGTTTTGCTTTGCTGATGCGAAACCATTTCCTACATGAACACTATTTGCTGAACTCCCTCAAAGTACCTGGAGCCTACCTTCTGATCCCAAGGCTTCCCTCCACCCTATCCTTACCACCAGACTCCTTTTCTCATGGAAATCCAGAACCAAGGGCAGTTCTCCCTTCTTTGCATAGAACCTGGCCTCAACCCGTACCGCTTGTACCTTCTCACTGTACCCATACTCCAAGGGATACCTAAGCTTCCTCATCCTAGGATGTGCAATGAACAGAGAGGACTTACGGTACCAGGTACAACCTGCACAGTTTCCACAGAAAACGTTAGAACAGGGCATTCAGAGCTTGATTTGACGATCCGAGGTACCAGGTAAGAAATCCAATAAATCCAAAACACAAGGTTGGCCAGAAACGGCCAACCTTATGTTTTGCTTTGCTGATGCGAAACCATTTCCTACATGAACACTATTTGCTGAACTCCCTCAAAGTACCTGGAGCCTACCTTCTGATCCCAAGGCTTCCCTCCACCCTATCCTTACCACCAGACTCCTTTTCTCATGGAAATCCAGAACCAAGGGCAGTTCTCCCTTCTTTGCATAGAACCTGGCCTCTACTCTTAGCGCTTGTACCTTCTCACTGTACCCATACTCCAAAGGATACCTAAGATTCCTCATCCTAGGATGTGCAATGAACAGAGAGTAATCTTCCCCCTCCTTCCTGCACCAGAAATCAAGAGGCTGCCCTGATTCCAAGATCGGCCTTATGCTTGTTAGCTCTACCTGTTCCTGCTGCTGCATCTCGCTGATACGTATCTGGAACTCCTCATGCTTAGTCATCCCTGGCTCTTTTGGCCACCTCTTGAAGATAACAGGAGCCCCTTGCCTTCTCAGTCTTGCCAGCGCTCTTAATGAAACAAGGGTCATCCACTCTGAATCAACCAGGAAAGCCTCAAAGCATCTATTCCTATACCTGAAGAAAGGCTTCTCATACTCCAGCTCTTCCAACCACGCCTGGGAAAACCATAACGGCCTATACTTCAGAAGCTCCTCTTCCATATGCACTTCCTGCAACTCCCAATGGAAATTGCTGCTTGGCTTTCTGAGTTCCTCTGGAAGCCTGTCCCTCATCCATTGGTCTTCCAAAGGGAAATACACAGCAAGCCGGGAGTACGTCTCACCCCGGCTCATATTGTCACTCACCGTTTCCAGATATCCATTGAACGACTTGAAATCTTTCTTAAGTTTCCCGTCATCACCAAGGTGTACAGAAGCATAGAACCTCCTGGGATCCTCTTCTGTGCTGAACGGCTTCCCATGCCAGACCACCCTATTCACCCCCCAGGCGAACTGGGCGTCAGCGACACACCTGAGATCGTCGACCAGCTCCTCTGCCAAGCCAAGGAACGGAAAAACCTAGTACCTGCATATTCTTGCAATACTCACTAGGAACATACAATTCTTATACACTACTTCTAACAGAAGTCACCTAAAAGTAGTGAAAACATAGCATACTAATAGACATTAATATAAACAAAGCAAACACTTTCTCCACTTATGCCTAAAAAGATGTCATAAGTAAAACTAACCTAAAAATTTTTCAAATTCTTTTATATCAAGTATTTACTAATTTTTATTAAATTTATTTCACTTTAATTATTTTATTATTTTTTTAGTATTGACATAAGACTCTTTAGCCCGTATCATACAGGTGTGCTTAGGAAAAAAGCACATAAAAAAACAACTTGCACAGAAGCAAAAGGGCTTCTAAAAAGGAAAGCAAAATGAAAAAAACAATCGCTATCTTATTGGTTCTCGTACTCGCCGGTGCTGGACTGTTTGCTGCTGAAGCTGTTTTGAATATTGGGGCTTCTGTATCAGCTCAGAGCCTAATAAAAATAACAGATGAAGCAACTGGTCCTTATGATTTTGCTGATTTCATATTTGAAGCATTCAATACAATGGATGATACAGTAACATCTACTGTAATAATTAATGAGAGCAACTTTGCTGAAACTGAACCTGTAATCGTTGGTCATTTGAACTATTGGTCGAATCAGACAACAGGATTGGCCACTACAGTAACTGCTACGGTATTGAGGGATAGAACAGAATCGACAACAAACACCAGTAAAATTGGTTATACTGTCTTTTTGAGTGAAACTAGTATTGTTACTGTAACCAACGCACAAGAATTAGCAACAGCTGCTTCACCAACTATTCTTATTGCAAGCAATAGTGTTACATCGTCCTATGGAGCACAAAAGATTAAAGTAAAAGTAAACGAAAATGATTATAGATTGGCACTTGCTAGCGATGCCTATACAGCTACTATCAAATTCAATTACATTGCAAACTAAGCAGTCTTTGCTACCAGTCAGAAAATTCAGAATCCACAACACAAGGTTGGCCAGAAACGGCCAACCTTCTTTTTTGCTCTGATGATGTGCCACCCTTTCCCCATGGTCAACGATCAGACTCCAACAAGGCCTTTTCTGGTCTTTGGCTTTCCTGCATAAGCAGTAGTCTCTATTGTTTCCTTCCTACCAATAGTTTAGCATCGATAGATATCTCCCTTGCTCTCTAGCAGGAAACACCTATAGGAAGGGGGGGTACTAACTGAATGAGACAGTGCTATTGGCTTTTCTTGCTGTTCATATTCTTGCTTAGCTTTTCCGGCTGTGCGACCACTGTAATGCAAGAAAAAAATACCTATGCAAACCCGACGCCCTGACGATTCGGCTCCACTGTTCTCCGAACGGAATGATGAAAAAATTAGGAATGCCACAACTATGGCATATCGGATGCAAGCGACAGCCTTTGAAGAGGCAGCCAAAGTCTATGCACCGCTGTATCGGCAAGTTGATGCTTTCTATGCCCTTTCCCTTCCTTTCGAGGATCGGGATGCGTTGCTTGCTACCTATATGCCTTTGCATCCCGAGGCCTATGAACGTATGATAGCCGCCTATAGCATAGGAATCTCCATCACCTCTGATTTCCTGGCCGAGCATCCGTTCCTCAAGTTTGCACAACGTGCAGATGACACCCAAGTCATCATTTCCTACAATACTGAGGCCCCTGGAGTTACCGAGGCGAACCCCATCGTGAATACGAACTCGTTGGTCATCAATCCTCTCAGCTGGACCTCTCCCGTTCTTTCTTCATATGTTCGACCGTAGCTGATACATTACCGACGCTTGCTTCCTCCGCTTTGTTTCCCAGAGGGATGTATCATTCGTTCGACTATTCTCTCTACTACAAAAACATTTCTGAAAACGCCCTGAGACGAATAGCAGCATATCAAAACCAGTAAGCTCTTCCCCAGCTCACACAAGAATCTCTGAGATAAAACATCCAAAGGGTGATTTCATCATTTCATTATCATAGGTACCGACAAAAAACACACTCCCGTAGAAACCCTCAGGATCTTTCTGTATCAAAGTACCTGGAGCCTACCACCTGAACCCAGGGCATACCTAAGATCCCTCACCTATGTCATATATGACTTTTCTCAAAGACTTTTAGGCAGTAAGAAATATTCTTACTGCCATATATTTGTACTATAGTTCAAATTATACTTCTCTATTGTCATAAGAAAGCAAGCTATGAATAAGATTTAATATGTTATATTATAGTTATTTATATTTTTTTTGTTTAAATAAATTCTAGTTCTTGTTTTAATATATATGTCTTGACATATGTCTCTTTAAACCATAGTATAAAAAAGAACTTAGGAGAAAAGCACAAAAACAAAATCTTGCACGGAAGCTGCCGCTTCCAATAGGAATTTTGATAAAGAAAAACTTACTACTAGCTGATCTCAAACCTCTGAGAAACCAGTTCCTGTTGCACAAGGAACGCGACATACTTTAGGTAATTGTATGGAGGCAACTTACTTTGGAAAAACAACACATATATCTAGAATCAAGTCCCCTATTGGACTATACCCATCCTGCCATACAACAGCTCATCAAAGTCAAAGGGTGGGACACCATCAAGAGCAAGAAGACCCTCATCGGAGAGGTCTATGCCTTCGTACGCGATGAGATCGCCTACGGGTACACCAAGTCCTTCTCCCTCCCTGCCTCGCAAATCCTAGAGAAGGGCTATGGCAACGGCCTGACAAAAAGTACCCTCCTGATGGCCCTTCTGAGGGCGGTAGGGGTCCCCTGCCGCTTCCATGCCATGACCATACGGAAAATCATCTTCCGGGGGCTCTTGCCAAATTTCAACTATATGCTGGTTATCAAGCACCCCTACCATGCCTTGCTGGAGGTGCTGTACAATGACAAGTGGCTGGAAATGGAAGGACACATTGTAGACAGACCGTACCTGCAAAAGCTTCAGGAAAAGTTCCCCAACTACATGGGAAGCTTCTATGGCTATGGAATGGCAGTGCTTAACTTCAGAAGCCCTGAAAACAGGTGGAATGGAAGCGCAACCTATGTACAGCACAAGGCCATTGAAGAAGATAGGGGTATCTTCGACACCCCGGATGCCTTCTTCTCCCACTACCCCGATGCTGAGGCCTATACCCAATCCTTCCGCTACAGGGCCTTTACCAGAGGACAACTGAACAGGAGCATCAAGGCAGTAAGGGCCTAGCGGATACGCTTTGTTTCCCCCTACGACAGAACAACCTTCGCTAACGGAGAATGAAAGGTATCAATACCCCAGGGCAAGCCTTGGATCCAGGAGGCGTTGCCTCCTTTTCCCAGCCAAGGGGCTCACGTATCTCACCTTGCTCTGATGATGCGAAACCATTCCCCCATGAGCACTAGTAGCTGAACTCCCTCAAAGGATCTGAAGCCTACCACCTGAACCCAAGGCTTCCCTCCACCCTATCCTTACCATTAGGCTCCTATTCTCCTGGAACTCCAGCACCAAGGGCAATTCTCCCTTCTCAGCATAGAACCTGGCCTCTAATCTAACCGCCTTTACCTTCTCACTATACCCATACTCCAAAGGATACCTAAGATTCCTCATCTTAGGATGTGCAATGAACAGATAGTAATCTTCCCCATCCTTCCTGCACCAGAAATCAAGGGGCTGCTCTGATTCCAAGATCGGCCTCATGCTTGTTAGCTCTATTTCTTCCTGTTGTTGCATCTCGTTTACCAGATTCTGGTACTCCTCATGCTTATTCATCCCAGGCTCTTTTGGCCACCTCTTGAAGATAATCGGGGCACCTTGCCTTCTTAGCCTTGCTAGCGCTCTTAATGAATCGAGCAGCATCCACTCTGAATCAACCAGGAAAGCCTCAAAACTTCTATTCTTATACGTGAAAAGTCGTTTATCATATTCCAGCGACTGCAACCACGCCTGTGAAAACCATAGAGGCCTATACTTTAGAAGCTCCTCTTTCATATGCACTTCCTGCAACTCCCAATGGAAATTGCTGCTTGGCTTTCTGAGTTCCTCTGGAAGCCTGCCCCTCATCCATTGGTCTTCCAAAGGGAAATACACAGCCAGTCTGGAGTACGTCTCACCCCGGCATAGAAGGCCACTCATCGTTTCCAGATATCCATTGAACGACTTGAGATCTTTCTTAAGTTTCCCGTCATCACCAAGGTGTACAGAAGCATAGAACCTCTTGGGGTCCTCTTCTGTGCTGAACGGCTTCCCATGCCAGACCACCCTATTCACCCCCCAGGCGAACTGGGCGTCAGCGACACACCTGAGATCATCCACCAGCTCCTCTGCCAGACCAGGAGGTGTCTGGGGAGTCGGGACCCACCCATAGATACAAGTGAACGTTTCACTTGATACAAGAGGCTTGTCATGGAAGGCTGCTGCAGAAGCTGCCAGCAACGCAAAGTCAGGGTCGAAGAGCAACGTCTCCGACTCTGGGATATCGACCAGTGCATAGGCCGCCAGGATGTCTGTAGGGGCACCATGACACTGCACCCTCGACATTGCCCCTGCTTTACTGCACATGGTTGCAAATGGCTTATAGAAGTCAGAAAGTACCCTGTCAGATATACAGACGCGATAATCAAACATCATATCAGCATTTGTTGCTAGTTGTTGTATGTTGTCTTTCAGTGAATACCCAAACTTCTTCTCAAAATCAACAAAAAGGCCATCATAGGAAAGTCCCTCAGGCTCTATCTCCCAGGAGTCACAAAAGAACGACAGGGGGGAAGCCTTTGCAGCCTCACTAAACCCATGGCTTAGGAGATGTCCTGCATACCAAGCAAAGGCCTCTTCGCTGAGATGGTCGAGCACCTTTGCACTCTTCTTTGCGTACCGGGCCTCCCAACTGCGATCAACTGTTTGTGTTGAGTAGCCATCAAAGGCCTTGCTGGAAAACTCCTTAGGGATGAACGTCCCACAAAAAGGCCACAAGGTGCCGAAGGTAAGGTCACAACCCAGGCCTCTGTCATTACACCCCTTCTGGGTGTAATGCATAAGGGCCTGAAATTCCTCATCAAGAAACTTCGGACCCTCTTCTCCCTTTTTCCCCTCATAGGGGTATACCCAGGCTATCTCAACACCACCAAAACCATTGTTTGAGAACCAGTCAAGCTGTTCATCAATTTCGCTATCGACGATTTTTCCACTGAACCACCACCAGCGGGCAAAAGGCTTGCTGGTGGCAACCATAGGGTGACTCTTAATTACCATGTATCCTATCCTCTTCTGTTTTCTATCTTCAATCGTTTTACTATAGGTATCGTTGCTCTTACTCTTTTGGTCTCTGCTGATACTGCATCTTCTCTCTACAGGACAGAAAAAGCCTGATCCAAATCACTGATAAGACTCTTTGGATCCTCCAGGCCTACATGCAACCGTATCAAGGAGGGAGTATTCGCACTGCTGGCAAGGGTCGGGAATACCAGGCTCTCATACCCACCCCAACTTACCCCTATCCTGAACATCTTGAGACGGTCGACCGCTTCCTCAATCTTCTGGGCATCCCTGGACTTCACCTCCAAGGACAACAAGCCACAGCCCCCGGTCATTTGTTCTTTCGCTAACGAGTACCACGGACTCTTGGGATGCATCGGGTAGTTTACCTTCGCAATCTTCTTGGAATCATAGAGGTAATCACAGACTTGTAGGGCAGAAGAATAATGATAAGGAAGCCTTACATGCAAGGTCCTCATTCCACGCTGGATCAACCAGGCCTGGAAAGGGTCGGGAACATGGCCTATGGGAAGGAACTCTGTCTTGAAGATTCGCCCTACCAAGGTCTTGCTTCCTACCACTACCCCTCCGATCACGTCACTATGGCCACCAAGGTACTTGGAGGCCGAGTGAACCACCAGGTCAATCCCCATTGCCAGGGGATTCCGATACAGCGGGGTTGCCCAGGTGTTGTCTACTATTGAAGTGAGGTTATAAGCCTTGGCCAAGGCTGCAAGCCTGGGCAAGTTCTGAACCCGCAGTTGCATCGAACCCGGGCTTTCAAGATACAGCACCTTGGTATTCTTCTGGATCGCCTGCTCTACGTTGGTGAGGTCAGTCGCATCGACAAACGTAACAGTGACACCAAACCGGCAAAGATAGGTGCTGGAAATATACTGTGCCCATACATACGAATCATTGCTGCAGACAATATGGTCCCCCTGCTTCACGCAGGAGAGAATACTGCTTGCAATTGCAGAGACCCCGGCAGAGAACAGCTTTGCCTGTTCTCCACCCTCCAAAGCCGCTATACGCTCTTCAACCTGCTCTACCGTAGGGTTGTTACCCCGTGAGTAGAGATGGGTCATCGACTCATCCTTGATCCCCTGCCTCAGTGCATCGACACTGGGATAGGTAAACAGGGAAGTCTGGTAGAGAGGGGCGGCAACTGGCCGTTCGACAGAGAGAAACTCATAGGTATCGTCAGTAACAATATTTGCAGCACTGTTCATATTCATTTCCTTGTTTTGTTTGGCTTGTTCCGTATCAGCCTGTGATGGGCTCAAAGACCACATCATCCTCTTCGATCTCAACGCAGATCACCTGGTCAATCTCACCCTCTTCCCTGGGAGGAAGCCTGATAAGCCAACTGCTATCACCTTCGCAGGTGGTACGTTCCTTCAGGCTCAGAGGCAGACCATCGCTGAGCCTATAACACCGTAGGGGCTTGTTTGCGATGTTCAGCAGATAGGCCTCTTCCTTATTCTCAAAAATGTGGATAAAGAGCTTCCCCTTCTTTGCAGTAAAATACCCCCATTCGATGTCATAGGGATAGAGAGGAAGGGCCTTGGTCCCATAGATGCTCTGAGCATTCTTTTCCATGAAGGAGCCAACCTCCTTCAGAACGGTGAGAGATTCCTTTGGGATAGAGCCATCACCCCTCGGCCCGATATTCAGCAGGTAGTTGCCTCCCCTGCTGACAACCTTCACCAAGGAACGGAGAATCTTTGCCGTACTTTTCCAGTTAGTGTCAGACTTGTTGTATCCCCATGTACTATTTATGGTTGCAGGAACCTCAAATGGACGGTGGTAGGCAACAGAAGGTATGAAGTTGTCCCCTGTGGTCATGTAGTCACCCAAACCATGGCCGATCCTCCCACTTATCAGGCAGTCGGGTTGCAGGCCCCTGATGACGGTCTGCAGTTGCTTTGCCTGCTCAAACGTCATGTACATGGGGGTATCGAGCCAAAGCAGAGCGATGGGGCCGTACTCAGTAAGCAGCTCAGTGATTTGTGGTATGCACTTCCTGGCAAGGTAGGAGGAGAAGTCCCTTCCCTCTTCACTGTACCCATCCCTACAGGCATCAGGATCGTCCCAATCCTGTGCCTGGGAGTAATAGAGACCTAAGGCCAGGCCATGCTTGTCACAGGCCTGTCGAAACTGTTGCACCACATCCCTCTTATACGGGGTCGCCTCAAAGCTGTTGTAGGTGCTGGCCTTCGAGTGATACAAGGCAAAACCCTCGTGGTGCTTGCTGGTCAACACGACATACTTCATACCGGCCTGCTTTGCAAGCCTGACGATTGCATCGGCATCAAAAGAAGTCGGATTGAAGGAAGAAGCAAGATTGCGATACTCCTCTACAGGAATATCGAGGTCATGCATGATCCACTCGGCTATATTGTCAGTTCTCTGTCCCTTGTACTCGCCTTCCAGAAGCGAGTAGAGTCCCCAGTGGATGAACAGGCCAAACTTGCCTTCATCCCACCACTGTCCTGTAGTACTATTCATTCTTGTCTCTCTTGGTATGTATTGATATCAGTAAGTTCGTTAAGCACCTGCAGGTCATACTGGAAGATGTATTCGCTGGCAGCCAAGGCAAAGGACAGTTGCCTCTGCTCCAGTGCCACAGCTATATCCATATGGAACGGAATGGTCCGTACCCAGACGTTGGAGACATTGCCCAACATCTTGCTGTAGCTGTTGAGCGAGTCCACAAGGGAGAGTACAAGCTGGGAGAGGGTGGGACTCCCACCACATCCCAGCAAAGCTGTATGAAACTCCCTATCAAGCCCAACGGAGAACATACCTTGGGCAGCAAGCTCAGTAAGTTTGGTGGCCAGGGCCTTAAGTTCCGTGAGCTGTTCCTTGGTGGCTATATCAACCGCCCTTCGGATGGCCAGCTGTTCAAGATTAATCTTGATCTCCAGCAAGTCCCGATAGTTGACACGCAAAAGCTTGAGTTCTATGGAATCGGCAGAGACTTCCTTCCTCAGGAAAGCTCCCTTGCCGACCATCCGCTCGATGATACCGGCCTCCTCGAGCTGGCAAAGTCCCTGACGCACCGAGTTCCTGCCAACAGTGAGTTCAAGTGCCAACTGTCTCTCACCGGGGAGCTTGTCCCCTAGCTTAAGACCATTCCTGTAGATGAAGCTGAGCAAGGCATCAGATACCTTCTCATGCAAAAGTTCCTTACCAATCGGTTGAATTGGCTGTAGTGTACTCATCATTTCCATTGTTTACTCACCCTTTGACAGCTCCGGCTGTAAGACCTTCTACCACGAACTTCTGCATGAACGCAAACATAATCGCAGTCGGCAACAAGGCACCCATACCACCGGCCATCAGAACACCCCACTTAACGTCATACTTGCCTATGAGGGACTTCAATCCTACAGGAACTGTCCAAAGGTTTGAAGTGTTTATGAAGATAGTTCCTGCAATCAGCTCGTTCCAGGCCCCGATGAAGGCGAATACGAACACCGCCACAATGCCAGGGAACATGATGGGAAGGATAATCCTAAAGAGCGTTTTCATTTTTGAACATCCATCAACATACGCAGCCTCCTCAAGGCTGTAGGGGATCCTTTCAAAGAAGCTCCTCATTGTTATCACACAGAAAGGGAGGTTCGCTATGAGATAGAATAGGAACAGGCTGAATCGTGTGTTTATCAGTCCAAGCTTGGAAAATATCACATACAGGGGAATGATGACCAGTATGCCCGGAATCATCTGCGTGACCAGAAAAAACAGGAGCATCGAGTCCTTGCCTCGGAAGGTATAGCGGGCAAGACCATATCCACCAAATATGGAGAGCATGGTGATGCTCAGCCCTGTCGATACTGATACTACGACACTGTTAAACAGCATCCTGTTGTAATCATACAATTGGAACAGCTGGACATAGTTCTCCAAGGTGAATTCATGAGGGTAGTAGGTAACCTCCTGGGCATTGATGATCTCAGAGTTGGTCTTAAGGGAAGTGATGGCCATCCAATAGATGGGCATCAGGACCAAAAGCATGAAGAATGCAAGAATAAGAGCCCGTCCAAGGTTTCCCATGTGTCTTTTTTGTCTGTAGTTCATCAAAAATCCCCCGCCTTGTTATAGTTCGTCACCTTAAGGAATACCGTCACATAGAGGACCAGGACTACCATCAGCACTACACCCAAGGCAGAAGCCAAGCCAAAATCATAGCTTGAGAAGGCTTTGGTATACATATAGGAGGGCAAGGTCTGCGAGTAGTTTGCCGGCCCCCCGTTGGTGATGACCACTATCAGGTCGAACGAGTTGAAAATCCAGATGGTTCGGAGCAGGATGGTTACGATTACTGTCGGCTTGATGTACGGGAAGGTAATCTGGAAGAATTTTCGCAATACACCGCATCCATCAATGGCCGCCGCCTCATACATCTCGTTGGGTATGGACTGGAGGGCAGCGAGGATCATGATGGCGAAGAAGGGAATGCCCATCCAAACCATGGCCATGATGACAACGGCAAGGGAGAAGCCGGGGGTTCCCAGCCAGGCGATCTTTTCTGTGATCACTGAAAATTTCAGCAAGAGGTCATTTACCACCCCATACTCCCCATTGAAGGACCAACGGTGCATGAGACCGATGACAAAGGCAGAAAAGGACCAGGGAAGGAAGATGATGGCCTGGTACAGGCCCCGAAAGGGGAACCGTTTATTGAGGGCCATCGCAAGGGTCAGTCCAAGCAAGAACTGGCCACCAACAGAGAAAATCACATACAAGAAGGAATTCGTGATGATCAGGGAGATGTCAGTCTCTGTAAAGAGTTTGATAAAGTTGTCCACCCCATTGAAAGCGATCTTGTTGGGAGCGGTCAGCTTATAGCTCTGGAAAGCCATCACAAAGCTGTTGATCAGAGGATAGCCAAACATCAGTACCAGCAAAAGCATGGTGGGGAATAAAAATGCATAGGGTTCGGCCTTTCTCCGGGTACGAGGGGAGAAATGCCTGCCCTGAAATTTTCTCGAGTGCCTGCTGATGGCCCATACCCCCAAGCCACACAGGACTGCAAGTAAGACCAGATACAAAAATATCATCACCATGCGTCAATTCCTTTTTCCCTATCTACTAGGAAGAGCTGCAGGGGAAACCCCTGCAGCTCCAACTACATTTGACTAAAACAATCCCTTGGGCTGTTCGACAGCTGAACCAGGATTATCCGCGAGATAGGCTTTCATACGCTTTTCAAGCTCGAAGACCACGTTGGTCAAGGACACTTGTGCACTTTGTTTGCCCAACAGATACTTCTGCATCTCCTCGTGCATCATACCTTGGTGCATGTCGGTGAAGCTGAATGCGCCAAACGCTACAGGAACAACCATAGCAGGATCATTCAGCTGCTGGACAAACGCTGCATACGGGCCATTGGGGCCGTAGTACGGATCATTACCCACTGCTGTCTTGATGGGGATCAAGCCTGTCAGCTTGCAGTATTCAATGTTGTTATCGGGCCTTGTCAGGAATTCAATGAGTTTCCAAGCACCTTCCTTGTTCTTGGAAGTGGTTGAGATTGAATAGGCATAGGGTGAATTTACGGTGTTGTAAATCTTCCCATCCTTATCGCTCTTGGGCATGGGCATGACCATCCACTGCTCGTCCTTCATGTTTTCAAGACAGGTGGCAGCCACCTCAGAGTCGTTGATCAAGGTAGCGGTAAGACCACCGGTGAAGTTACTGACCATTTCCACAAAGCCCCAGTTGATGGCATCCTTAGGGGCTGAACCATCGAGATAGACACCATTCCACTTTGTGTATGCATCAATGGCTTCCTGATTTGCCATCAGGGTAGAACCGTCAGCAGCATAGGCAGAACCACCGTTCAGGCTTTCCATATAGACAAACAAGGGATCGAAAGCGCCACGGGAACCACGGAAAGAGGTACCATACCGATTCTTGGAGGGATCGGTCATCTTGTATACAGCATTAAAGTACTCTGCATAGGTCCACCCCTTCTTAGGATCAAGGTCCAAGCCAACTTCCTTGGCCCAGTCCTTTCGGACGAAGACACCCTTGACCATCATACCATCGGGGATGGTGTAGATATTTCCATAGAGTTCCTTCTCAGCTTTCCAAACCAACTGGGTTACGGTCTTTGCATATTCATCGGTAGTATTCCCAATATAGGTATTCAGGGGTTCGACCCATCCGGCTTCGGTGAACTGTCCAAGCCACCCTGCCCAAGTTGTCATCACATCAGGCAATTGGTTCGAAGCACCCAATACGGTGAGCTTATTTGCTGCATCATCCCAGGGGACACTTTCGTAGACCACATCGATGCCAGTCTCTTGCTTGAACTTGGCGAATGTGTTGGTAAAATACTCCTGTCTGGTTGGACTTGGAGACACATCAATGAAGCGCAACGGCTTTGTTGCCTTCTCTTGAGCACCTGCTGCAGGCAGAACTGTCATGATTGCCATGAGTACAATCAATGCGAGCAAACATTTTCTCTTCATTACATACCCTCCTTTTGGGCAAAACCCTACATTGGTGTAGAGTTTACGAGAAATTCCTATTAAATGGTCTGAAAAAGAACCAATTATAGTACCTATACTGATAAAAAAGGGATAAAATCCTATCTAATGGTTCTAAAGAAGAACCACTACATAGGGATTGTAGCATGGTTTGGCGAACTGTCAATAAAAAAAGGGAGTAAATACAAGTCAAGGGAACCGTATCCTTTCAATACCTCTACGATCAGCAACTCCTGCTTCCTGTCACCCCTTTTTCATCCCATACCTGTGACATATATACCCTTTTCTAATTTTTTTTTGCAGTAAACATATATACATAATCACAAATTTGTAATAAAACTCTACTTAAATAGCTCAGATGTCACATGATAGTAAACTAGCAACAAGTTTAATTACTTTATATTTAACAAAATAGCTACTTTCTCTGTTTATGTACATATTTATTTATTGTTTGTATTTATTAGTATTGACATAAGTCTCTTAACCCCGTAGCATACGGATGTACTTCGGGAAAAGGTACAGAATATTGCACGGAAGCTTACGCTTTCATTAGGAATTTGAATGAAAGGTATCAATACCCCAGGGCAAGCCCTGGACCCAGGAGGCGTTGCCTCCTTTTCCGCCCCAAGGGGCGGGGTATCTCACCTTGCTTTCCCGGCACTCGCTCGGTAATGGAAGCATGCTTCCGCTACTCTCGCTTCGTTGGGGAATGAAGAAAACCCTGCTACTAGCTGTACTCATTGTGCTCATATCAACATCTGGCCTGTTCGCCACCACCACTGACAATTTCAACGTCACAACCGTAGTCGCAATCCTAGACCTGATGACCGTCTCAACAACCCAATACACAGGATCCACCGTTACTTCCTTTGACAACCTGTACCCCTTCACAACCCTTGCCATCTCTGCAGGCGGTGCCCAAACGTTCGAAGCCTGGCTGTCAACCCTCTCAAACAACCGCGCAGGATTTAGGGTGAATATGAAAGCCTCCGCTATGAAAAGTTCCATCTCCGGACAGGCTGATGCCTATATCAACTATAAGGTCGGATGTAATACTGCTTTTGTCGCCACAAACAATGGTAGCGAAGTCACCGCACCGAACCCTGTCGTTACGTTCCCTTCCTTGTCTGAGGTTACCTCAACCTCCAACAGGATCAACCTTTCCGTCAGCCAGACGGACTTCGACAAGGCCCTTTCCGGCTTCTATACAGGAACGGTAACCTTCATCTACACAGCCAACTGATCTGATATCCCCCCTGCAACACAAAAGGCCTCCTAACGGAGGTCTTTGCTTTGCCCATTGACCAACCTCACTTGCTTGGATTAGCATGAGGGTGCTGGTTCTGGAAAAACGGAACGGGGTGTGACTCCCCGACGGTCCCGCCACTGTAATCGATGATGAACACAGATATTGCCATTGTCCGCTTGGATGAGAAGGCCTGTCAGTTAGAAGAATCGTAAGTCAGGAGACGTTTCCAGATTGAAATTCTTCGTGGAAAAAGAGACAGCGCCCAAGCTATACCTATAGGCATGCCCTACCTCCACGAAGAAAATGCACATCATTTCTTTTGGAGGCCCTTCATGAAGAAGCGCGGAATCTTCTCCCTGGTCGTATTGCTTGCCATCACTACACTCTTTGCAGCACAGACCACTGACATCGGAACTGCCTATGAGCTCGTCATATCAGACGTAGCACTCGCACAAGCAGAAACAAACAACGCATCATCTGTCTCAATCATTACCAGAGCTCAGATCGAAGCATATAATGTGCAATCGACAGGGGAGCTTGTCAACAAGGCAATAGGGACAAACTTCAACTCCTATGGATCTTTGGGAGCCTTGCAGACAGTCGTCATTCGCGGAGCGAGTGCATCCAAGAACCTTGTCTTCCTCGATGGGGTCCTGCTTTCCTCGGCCCATGACGGATCGGTGGACCTCTCCATCATTCCAGTTGACACTATTGAACGCATTGAAATAGTAAAAAGCGGGTCAGGCAATCTCGGAAGGACCAATGCAATAGGAGGTATGATACACATCATTACCAGACTGGGAAAGGCATCTGAAAAGCCTTTCTCCGTCACTGTGGAAAACGGATCCTTCCTTCCTGAAGCCTATGGCCCTTCTGATGATCATACCTATCTCTCACTCGTCGATAGCCAGAAGCTCGATGTTACGTATGCCAATTCCCTAGGCGGTACCAACCTTGTAGCAAATCTTGGGGGCCTTGTTGCCCAGAATGCCTATACCTATGACAATGGGACAGCAGTACAGGCTCTCAGGGACAATGCAGAAATCTATGAAGTTCATGGGGTAATCAATGCAAGCAGAGCCTTTGGAGATACTATTGAAGTCTCTTCTAACAACCTGGCCAACTACAAGAGCCTTTCCCTACCCGGTAGTTACACTTGGGCTCTGACACCTGAGGATTATCAGAAGGACATTCTCCTCAGTACCAAGAACTCTGTCACCCTCGCAAATCTTGGGGAAGCCCTTACACGCCTGAAGGCAGACCTCAACTATACCTATCTCAAGACCTTTGCCCATGATGTAGCCTGGGGTGATGGGACTCACAACAAAAACAAAGGCAATTTTCTCTTGGAAGGGACCTGGAGTTTTGGTGAGGCCTACAATGTCATCACCGGTGTCGACTTCTCTTTTGATTATGTGGACAGCACCAAGGTAGGTAAACACCTCCGCTTCCACCCTGATCTCTATGCCAATGCCAGCGTGTACTTGCTTGATGGCAGGCTCTCTTTGCACCCAAGTGCCAATCTTTCCTACCTCAGTGATTTGGAAGCACTCTCGCCCAATGCCTCCCTAGGGGCCATATACACTATCGGCCAAAATACTGAGCTGAAGGCTTCTGTCAGTTATGCAGAAAACCCTCCAACCTTCTCAGACCTTTTCTGGCCCGGGTATAGCAATAGCAACCTGAAGACAGAAAAAGGAGTGCAATCAGATGTCGGGATCAGAACACAACTCGGCTCTCTCCATCTTGAAGGTACAGCCTTTGCCAGAAACATCTACAATGCCATCACATATGACGCTACCACGTTCATGCCCAACAACATTGCACACAGCGCCTACCTTGGAGCAGAGCTGGCCGGCACCCTTGAACTGACTGATATGTTTGCCGTCTCTGGGAGTTACCAGTACAACAAGAGCTATGACCTGTCAGTTGGGCAGACCTTCTCTGATAACATTGAGGTAAGCAATGTACGCAAGCACACCGCCAAGGCTTCAGCCTCCTTTGCCTACGACATCTTCGACACTGTGCTCAGCGGCGAGTTCCTAGGCAAGACAAGCTCTGCCTCCTCTACAAACATATTCGTCCTCAACCTCAGCTGCAATGCACAGGTCAATGATAACCTTACGGTATATGTTGCACTGGACAACCTGCTCAACGCATCGTATGAACTGCAGGAGGGCTATCCGATGCCCGGGACCAAGATCCGCCTTGGCGGAAAGCTGAAGTTCTAGTATGCAGACAGAGAACCTCTATTCACTCATGCAAAAGGGAGGAGCGGTCATGTGGCCGCTCTATGCCCTTTTGGTAGCAACGGTGGTCATAGCCCTGGAAAGGACCATTACCTTTCTCCTGCTTTGGAAAAGAGGGGAGACCCTTCCGCTCAAAAGGTTGGAAGGGCCTCTCTCTGTGCTTGACCTCGTCTCGATGATCAGCCCCGTGTTAGGGTTCCTAGGAACCGTAACCGGGATGATCAACGCCTTCAAATCAGTATCAGAGGCAGTATCGGTACAGCTGCAGGTAGTGGCCTCAGGCCTGTATGAAGCCCTCTTCACCACAGCCTTTGGCCTCATCGTCTCCATCATTGCTACCATCCTTGGCTTCCTCCTTGATATGGCAGCAGGAGCCTTATGCGAAAAAGACGAGACCTAGGCCAACCTAGCGACATAGCCTTTCTTCTCATCATATTCTTCCTGCTCCTAGCTGGTATCAATACGACACAGAGCATCGCCCTACACACAAGCACCAGCAAAGAAATACAGAAGGATACTGTTGTCGTACAGGCTCTGCTCACCCAACAGGGGACACTTCAGATCGAAGGTGAATCCTATGCTCCCTTTGAGTTCGCAGCAAGACTCACACCCAACACAACGCTCCACCTCCAGGTGGAGGAGGAGACCTCCTGGCAACAGGTGGTCGATCTCCTCTCCCTCACTGAACAGAGACAGATAGCAGGCCTCTCCTTGACCTTGGCTGATGATGCTACTACTGCAATATCTTCACAAGAAGAAGGAAAATACCTGGAAAGGCAACTACAACTAGAAAAACAAGAAATACTAAAACAAGGACAACAAGGAAAAAAAGAAGGGAAACAAGAAAACACAGATACCAATACAAGGGAGATGGCCCCATGAGAAAGAAACGCTTAGCCGCCCCTACAGCCATGACTGACATAGCATTCCTGTTGTTGCTCTTCTTTCTCATCCTGGCCATCTCCACCCACGTCCTTCCCATTCCCCTTAAGCCGGCACAGAGCGCCTACTCTACGACAACAGAAGAGCCCAAGCACCTTCTGTTGGTGAGAGCCAATGGAGAACTGTTCTATCAGGAGAAGGCAGTTCTTCTTGAAGATCTGCCTTTAGCAGAACAGTTCTCCCTGCTGGCTGACAAAGACACTCCCTTCAGGACAATGGGTCCCGTCATTGAGGCCTTGAAACAGCGCGGGGTCACCACCCTGCACTGCATTGTGGAGCCAAGACCATGAATATCCTCAGAGCTATCCTGATAACACTCCTGGTAACAGCCGCTTCCCTAGGGGCCCTGCTTATCCCACTGAATCGCACAAGCAGTGTTGAACGACCTCCCACTGCAACAGGTGCGACCATCTCCCTTGTCGATAGCCTTCCCTCAGCACAGGCAAGCATTCCCCCTGTCCCTGAACAGCCTAAGACAACACGTGTAAAGACAGAAGCTGTAAAAGCTCCTGTCTCTACACCAACTACTGAAAAGCCTCTTCCCATTTCAGATGAAGGTGTTGCAGTTGTGGATACTAATGCAGATCCAAAGATTTCCCTTGATACTGATAGCAATACAGACTCTAGTCCTGATTCAGAACAATTGCCTATGGTTGCTGAAGATCCTGCACAGCCCCCCCCGTTGCAAGAGGAACCTGCTGCAGCAACAGAGACATCCCTTGCTTCTGTTGCTGTCTCTGCTGTTTCCCTTGATCCTTTACCCTCCCTTGTCGATGGCTACTATGAGGCAACCGGTATCGATCAAGGTCCGTCTTTCAACAGGACGGCTCTAGCTTCCAAGATAAAATACCCATCCCTTGCCAAACGGCAAGGGATGGAGGGATTGGTGATGTTGCGTCTGTTCATTTCAGCTTCTGGAAAGGTGGAACGGATAGAGGTGGAAGAAGATCCTGGGTATGGGTTGGCTGAAGCTGCTGTCAAGGCCTTTACTGGAATGCAGGGAGAACCAGCACTCCTTGGAGGGAAGGCAGTACCGGTTACCTTACGGTACCCGGTGAGGTTTAGCTTGGAATGAGAGCTATATTTCTTGATTTATTAGAATTCCTAGCGAATAATGATAATTAAGAAGAATAACCATGAACAATACAGAATTAAAAGTGTCAATCATGAACAATCTAAGGGATTATGCTACAAGAAGCGGAAAAAAAGTTAAAGATGATTATTTTTCAATACCAGAAGATAGTCTAGTAGATAATTTTCGAGACTGGGAAGTGATTAAAAATGAGCTCAAAAAAGGAAGCGGTAATGAAAGGTATCAATACCCCAGGGCAAGCCCTGGACCCAGGAGGCGTTGCCTCCTTTTCCGCCCCAAGGGGCGGGGTATCTCACCTTGCTTTCCCGCCACTCGCTCGGTAATGGAAACATGGTAATGCTTCCACTACTCTCGCTTCGTTGGGGAATGAATTAAGCCCAAATAGTACAGATGGAAAAATCAGCTTCTGTGCGTTGAGATCTTCTGCTGCATTGTGTGTTAACTCATTCGCTCTGATGAAGGAGAATATGAAAGAAATTTCATTTCTAGATAAAACTCAATTCACCCAAGCTAGGTTTGAATATAAACTCCCAACTGGATTGATGGGGACTCCCCCTAACTTAGATTTTTACCTTGAGAATTCCAGTCATGTTATTGGAGTAGAATCAAAATTCCTTGAGATTTTGGATCAAAATCCACAAAAACTGGATGCTTATATACGAAGTGATAATGTAGAGAAATTGCAATCTTATCTACCAGATGGATTCATGGAAAATGTCATCGAATTCTACCAGGAGAAGCAAGATTTATACCACCTTCCTTTTTCACAGTTGATTAAACATACAATAGGGTTGATAAAGCATGCTCAGTTCGAAAAGAAAGCACCAATACTGCTATACATATACTGGACCCCAGAGGATGATCAGCTTCCCCCCCCCCATCTACATGCAACATTCATTGGAGCTTAAGGAATTCCAAGCCAAAATCAAGGATTATATTGACTTCAGAGTGATGACATATGAGACTTTTTGGAGTGATATTCATATTGCAAAATCATATGGGAAGGCCCTTAGGAAAATTACTGACAAATATCGAATTTCAATTTAGAAATTTCAATACTTCTGTTGACCCCTTCCAAGGATTAGTGCCCGTATTGGTCAAGGAATACAAGGGTGAAAAAAAGAAAAGAGTGTTGTGAGTTGGTATTAACATTGCTGATGATTGCAAAAAGATTGGAGCACAAAAAAGGAAACCTTCTTTTTTGTGCTGTTTTAGTTTCGTAATACTGCATATTCGCTAATAAGGGCCGCGCCGACCGAAAGAAACATACCTTATTTAAAAAACCTGAAGCTTGCGCTTCGAGTTTTTTTTATAAAGCAATTTTTTCAGATTCCACAAAATTCTGATCTAAGCCACTTTTAGTACCTTATTACCATTGCTATGACTTAAATCCCAACCCCTCAGGTTTAAATTTTGGATGACAATAGATAATTTCTGAATCCTTGCCTATTGTGCTATTTCTTTGTTTAAGCAAAAGTGTCATTTTCCTTCCATTCTTTCCGTATACTATTCCTCTTTCAGGAAAGATGGAACGACAAACATAGTCACCAAAGGCTCGATCCTTTAGATTCATTTCCTCTGATTTAGCTACAAGAAAGAGATAGCACAACTCTCCCTCTATTTGTCCACTTATCAGCCAATCAGCCTCAATCTTTGATCCAAAATCAGACCGTTCTAGGTAGTCAATTACTAAATTATCAGAACGAAGGAATGTATCAAGCTGTGTCAGGCAATGAATTCTGGCACAAATATCAATCTCATTGCAACAGAAGAATTGACTTTTTCTTAGATGTGACATTGTAAGCTGTTTATCTTCAATCGACTTGCGTAAATGCCCTAAATTATATCGCCTCAAGGGAAGATCATAAAGATGATCTCTAATCCCTGTTAGATGGATAAACTGTTCAAGTTCAAATTGAAGGTTAATCGAGTATTGCTTATTTTTTCTTGCAACTATCAAATGGTAGGTACAGGAGGCTGATAAACTGGAATAGGACTTATAGCAAGAATATAGCTCGTCCATCCCAGATCCCCTCTATATCGACCAAAGTTAATCTCTTGAACCAAAAAGAACCTGAAGACCCAGCTTCAGGTTCTTTAATGAAGTACGTTTCTTTCAGTCAGCACCACTTTATAGCAACACTGCCTACAACCAAGATGCGGTACGTACTAACCCTTTACAGCTCAATAGGCATTGTTTCTTGGCCCAATCCCTACATCATCGCAATCCTTGCTAGTCCTGCCAGCAACGAGTAGAACTCCTGCTCTACATGTATAGTATGAGCAGGATCTAACAAATAGTCAACCAAAAAAACCATAGGAATCCATCAAAAAACCTTACTATGCTTAAAGAAGCGTATAAATCCCATAGTATTTAACAAAATCATACACTAAATAAAAATAGAAATCATATAGTAAGGACATCCCTACTCCGAAGATAACAACCTCTTTGTCAGTTCCTTCAGACAATGGAAGGTTGAATCGGCTGGAATGAAAGCCCAGGACTTGGTTCTCTTGAGTACGATACCCTCCACTACCTGCTCAACTGTGCTGAAGTTTCCCCCGATGCGATTGTTGTCATACGCACAGAAAGCCGAAGCATAGTAGAGTGTCTTGGTTTGGCCTGGCTTGATGACAATGGTCGAATCGGAGCCCATGACCTGGTTCCCTGCCTTCACATGCTCAAGGCCTGAGTAGAGATGGTTTGTCCCTGAACCACAGTTTAGGGAGTACTGCTGGCTCATCCCACCTGGATACAGGGACCAAGGGGTCTCGTTTCTGCCTCCATAGTCAAAGAGGAAGTTGTTGAAGTTAAGGGAAGCCTCATCCTCTGCTAGGGAATCTGGACCTGGGAAGAAGGTAAAATAGACCATCTGCTGTCTTGGGTTGATCACACTGGACCAACCCATGCTTGCTGCTTGGGGAATGACGCCTGAAATGAAGTCACTCTTACCGATGACAGGAGGAACCTCAGACAGGTCGACCGTCCCCCCTTCCTTTAGAGGGGCCTTCTTCCAGTCATTAAAGGAGGTATTGGGAGCAAGCCTTGCATGCCCACCCATCAAAGTCGACTCGTCCCCTGTCGACCAGGACTCTGCGCTGGCATTGAGCACACACCCCGACTCCAGGAAGGGAGAACCCAACTCGTTGTTCCATGTTGCATTGGCAACCAGGTCCTCTTCAGAATTGTTGGTAATGACACACGCACTGTAGTGGACCGGTTGGTTGGGAAGAAGCATATCAATCTTTCGCACCTGCCACTTGGCCTTGCGGTTACGTACCAGGCTCATCAGCCAGACCCCGCCAAATTGGGGGTCGGTGCCATAACGCTCCACCATCCAGTAAGAGGAAGCGGTATACCCATTGTGCTCCTGCTGGTCCTCACCATCGGAGAAACCAGGACCAAAGTTGGGGAAGCTAAAATATGAGCCGGCCTTCTGATAGAGAAAAGGACTGTTCTTCCAATACTGCCCATTCTCATCGCTGAACACAGAAGTGCCACTACCTCTATAGTGGGGAAGCAGGTGGGCATTCATACGCCCTCCTGCAGGGGTTTCACTACTCAGCTCCAGGGCCATGCCTCCCTGGTCTTCCAAGACAATCCTTATCAGATCATTACTCAGAATCGTAGCATTTCGACTCTCCCACAACCTCAAACGACGAATATCCATCACTCTCTCCTCAAATCACATTAAAACAGGGTGGCAAAAATACCCCAACACAGTATACTGACTACAAGAAACAAATGGCATAGCTCAAGGAGAACCAACCATGATTTCCAAGAAGGACCAACTCTTCAACCTGTCAACGGCCAACACAACCTATCTCTTTGCCATAACAGAGACAGGACACCTTGAGCACCTCTACTACGGCAAGAGACTGACGGAAGGATTACTCTCCCATGCGGCTCTTGCCGAGAAGCGAAGCCTGGGCATCGGCACAGGCACAGCCTACAGCAGTGACAATCCAACGCTCTTCCTAGGAAACCTGCGCATGGAGTATTCTACCATGGGAAAGGGTGATTGTAGAGAGAGCTTCATCGATATTGAGTATGGAAGAGGCATGCAAACCCTCGACTTTGTGGTAAAAAGCTATAGGATCATCCCTGGCAAGCCCAGAACCTTCAGCGGCCTGAGCGAATCCTATGGGGACAAGAGCACCTGCGCCACCCTTGAGATAATGCTCAAGGAAACAAGTCTTCCCATACGCCTCGCCCTGACCTACACCATCTTCGAGGACAGCGATGTCATCACACGCAGGGCAACTGTCTATAACGACAGTGACCGCATCATAACAATCCGCAACCTTGCATCGCTACAGCTCGACCTTGACGGCGATGACTGGAACCTCGTCACCTTTGACGGGGCCTGGGCACGTGAGCGTTTCATACATGAGAGGCCCCTACAACCCGGCATCATCATCAACGACAGCAAGACCGGTGTAAGTTCTGCCGAACACAACCCCTGCATCTTCCTCACCAAGGCCGACGGGACGTGCATAGCAACCAACCTCATCTACAGCGGAAACCACCGGGAGGTGGTTGAGACCTCCCCCTATGGGAAGGTTAGGGTGCTCACAGGCATCAACCCAAGCCAATTCAGCTGGGAGCTCAGTGCCCAGGACCGCTTCCAAAGCCCGGAGGCCATCATGACCTACTCTCCTGGAGGCATGAACGGAGCAAGCCATAACTTCCACCACTTCATCAACAACCATATTATCAGGGGAGAGTGGCAGTTCCGTGAAAGGCCCGTGCTGGTGAACAACTGGGAGGCCACCTACTTCAACTTCACCGAAGACAAGCTTATCAAGCTCGCACGCCAAGCCTCAGACCTGGGAGCCGAGCTCTTTGTCCTCGATGACGGATGGTTCGGCATACGCAACGACGACACCACAAGCTTGGGCGACTGGACTGTAAACCCCAAGAAACTTCCTTCAGGGTTGGGTAACCTTGCCCTCGAGATTCACCGGATGGGAATGATGTTCGGCCTCTGGGTGGAGCCTGAGATGGTCAACATCGAGAGCCAGCTCTACAAGAAACATCCCAATTGGATGGTAGCAATACCTGGGCGCAAGCCCAGCGTAGGACGAAACCAGTACCTCCTGGACCTGAGCAGAGTTGATGTGCGCGAATACCTCTTCAAAACCCTTTCGGAGACCTGGCACCTCGCTGACGTAAACTACATCAAGTGGGATATGAATCGCACCTTCAGCGACATCTACAGTGCAAACTCTGAGATCAAGAACCATGGGGAATTCCTGCACCGCTATGTACTGGGACTCTATGAACTGCTTAACCGCCTTACTACAGCCTTCCCTCACGTGCTCTTCGAGTCCTGTGCCAGTGGAGGCAACCGCTTTGACCTTGGCATGCTCTGCTTCATGCCCCAGACCTGGACCAGTGACAACACCGACGCCCTGAGCAGGCTGTACATACAGGAGGGTACCAGCTGCGGGTACCCCCTCTCTACGATGGGAAGCCATGTCAGCGCCTCTCCAAATCACCAGACACTGAGAAGAACCGATCTGGAGTCCCGCTTCAATATCGCAGCTTTCGGCGTACTAGGGTATGAGCTGGACCTGACCAAACTCAACCACCAGCAAAAGGATGCCATAAAGGCACAGATCAGCTTCTACAAGGCACATCGCTCCCTCTTGCAGTACGGGACCTTTACCCGTGTCAAGTTGGCTAACAGCAGTTCAAACCAGGTCGTCTGGGCAGTCTCCAGCAAGAACAGGAGCGAGCTTCTGGTGCTGTTCGCACAGAAGCTCAACCAGAGCAATCCGGGAAGTGACAGACTGAGGGTCGAAGATGTCGACCTGAAGGCGACCTATGAGATTTTCCCCCGCCAGCAGAAGATTGACATCAGGACCTTCGGTGACCTGATCAACCGAATCAGCCCTGTAGCCATCTCCGAAGGGGGCGTCGCCCAGGATACCCTGAGCAAAGCCCTATCGTTCGACAGTGAGGTCGAACACTACCGAGTCAGCGGTGAACTGCTCGCCTATGCAGGGATACTGCTCAACCAGCAGTTCGGGGGAACCGGCTATGACGAGGAGACCCGGGTGCTGGGTGACTTCGGCAGCAGGATATACATCTGCAAGAAGATCGACTAGAAATCGAGCAAAGCTGATATGTCCTCTTCACTGACAGGCTTCTGGTAGTTCCCCCTGACAAACTTCAGGTGTTCGACACTTCCATACAGGATGGCACCGACTAGGTTGCCGTCCTTGAGGAAGAATGCCTCATACCTCTCACCATTCTCCTTGCTAAGGGGGTTCCCAGTCACAGAGCCTACACTGACTACCTGAAGCTCCTCATCCTTGAAACGCGTGAAGAGAACAGGCTCCTGATAGCTCTTCTGGCCCCCTGTGAGGTTTGCAACGATTGTCTCGGCCATGGCAAGGGCAACAGGCACTATGCCTGGGATCTGGCCTGCATACTCGGCACAGTCACCAATTGCATAGATATCCTCATCACTTGTCCTCAGGGAAGCCCCTTGTGCCAGGGTAATCTCAGGCGATACCCCAAGCGAAAGGATCAATGTTTTACAAGGAATCTCTAGAGAACCCTCCATTTCCAATGCTACAAGCTTCTCCCAACTGTCCAGCCTCCTCCCAATTGTCCTGACCCCTTCTCTGATAGTAAGGCCTTTCTTCTCCAACCTGGTCTTGAGCATCGTTGCAGCCTTGCTGTCAAGCTGCCGTACCAAGATCCTATCAGAAGACTCCCACACAGTGACATCAAAGCCTTTCCTGCTGAGACTCAGCGCAGTCTCAAGCCCTAGCAGACCACCGCCAAGCACCACCACAGGGTTACGGATACTATCCCCGATAAGCTTTGCATCAGAGAAGGTCCGTAACGTGCATACCCCGTCAGTACCGGAGAACAGGTCCAGGGTACGTGAACGGCTCCCTGTAGCGAGGATAAGCTTGTCGTAGGTATAGCGTTCCCCATCGCCTGTCTCTACCTGCTTCTCCTCACAGAAGATGGCGGTAACCGGCTTCTTCACCAGATAGGGGGGATCAGTAGGTGAGATCAGGTGAGCGAGGGCTTGCTTGTCGTAGAGCGAGTGTGGCAGCATGATCCTGCTGTGACTTACCCATCAGTAAAGACCGATGGGCTTCCTGCTTCACAGAAGACTGCGTAGGAACCGAAGTCTCTACGGCTGACACCCACTCCACAGGCTCAGAGGGCTTGCCCAGAGCCAAGATATCCAAACCTACATTTCGAAGGTTTTTCCCAGCATTTTCATCACGAGAATGTGTGCTCTGGCAGTTTGGGCATGTCCAATTTCTTGATGTTTTAAGTATACAATACTTAACAAATGAAAGGTATCAATACCCCAGGGCAAGCCCTGGGCCCAGGAGGCGTTGCCTCCTTTTCCGAGCCAAGGGGCTCACGTATCTCACCTTGCTTTCCCGGCACTCGCTCGGTAATGGAACCATGGAATGCTTCCGCTACTCTCGCTTCGTTGGGGAATGAATAGTTGTTTTTTTACCATTACTATCAAACAATAGCCAAGAAAGTACCTTTGCAGGAATGGGTCATTACACTGCTACACTTCAAATATTCGTTCCATGTACATCTCATCTTCATATGCAAAGCGGGAAGCATCTGCTTCGAGGCGAGATACAGCCCTGGATGCAGGCTCTGCCTGAGCAAAAAATGTCCCAACTATTTCCCTCTCTTGCCCCAAACCACTTCTTAGCGGTAGTATGCTCAACATGGAAATACAAATCATCTATATCCAAGAGAGCGAATCGGCAAAAAAGAAGAGCCAAAGCTATATTATCCAATGCCAAGCTGTGCGCAGAAGCGTATTCGTCGAAGGCCAGGGAGTTGATGAAAAGATTGACTTCGACGGCAAGGACAGAACATGCGCCCACCTTCTTCTCTTGCTTGACAAGGAGGCTGTGGGAACCTTGAGGATCCGAAGGACTGAAGAGGGAACCAAGCTTGAACGCATCGCTGTCTTGGAAGAGCATAGGGGAAAGCAGCTGGGAAAGCTGCTGGTGGAAAGTGCCCTCTCCCTTGTTTCGCCCAGGGTGTATATCCATGCCCAGACACACAGCAAAGTTTTTTACGAGAAGATTGGCTTTATTGTTGAAGACCCGACGGTCTACTATGAAGCCAACATCCCCCACATCACCATGATCTGGCCAAAAGGCCAAGGAGTCTCGCCTTGCACCATAACAACACTATAGTAGTAGCAGGAGCAGGGGTATTCGGTACCGCTATGGCCGAACGCCTCTCCTGGAACAGAAACAATACCGTCATCCTCTGGAGCATCGAAGAGGATGTGGTGCTGGATATCAATCGAAATCATAGAAACACCAAGTACTTTCCCACGCACTTCCTCAATACCAGCATCAGGGCGACAGGGGATAAGACAATATTCAGCTCAGCTGACTGCATCCTTCTGGTAATACCTTCCAAGGCCATCGTATCGTTCACTGAGGAGATCAAGACTCTTACGAAAGAGGATTGCATGGTCATCAACCTTGCAAAGGGCATGAGTGATGATGGTGCCTTCATCACCGAGCAGATCCCCTTCAGGCGAACCGCCAGCATGAAGGGACCTACCTTCGCAATTGAAGTGCTACACGGCCTGCCCTCCGCCTTTACCTTTGGGGGAAACAGGGAGGACTACCTCGACTTCAAGAATGGCATCCTGCCTGAGACCGGCCTCTATCTGGACTATACCCAGGACATCCGCTCAGTCGAGCTTATGAGCATATTGAAGAACATGTACGCCATTGCCATAGGGCTGGTATCAGGGAGGTTCAACTCACCTAATGTTGACTTTCTCATCTATACCAAAGCTGTAAACGAGATGAGACGCTTCCTCTCCCTCTTCGAATGTGAGACTGAGACCATATTCCGTTACTGCGGCATCGGGGACCTCGGACTCACCAGCCTCAACGACCTTTCGCGCAACCGCACCCTGGGACTTTTGATGGGCAAGGGGTTCTCGATGGAAGGGGGCAACAAGTCCGCTACGGTCATCGAAGGAAGCAGGACGGTCAAGCTTATGGGGGAGATGACACGACAAAAGGATGTCACTGAGCAGTTCCCCCTTGTCCAGGCCCTGTACCGTCTGATGTATGAGGGAGAGACCCTCAACGAGTACATGCAGGCAGCCTTCAGCTAACTGATCAATACGCTACTCTTTCCTTATGTTTCCAGAATACTGAGAGAAGGAGACCATACGATTGAGCTTGCATATAAGTAAAATCTCCTTCTTGTCTCCCTGTAGGCTATTTCAGCATCTGCACGCGTTGCAACCTGTGTGAAAGCAACCCATGAAGAGGAACTTGATACAAATACATTGGCCACTTAGACAAGCACAGTCTCCTCGTGCTCTCCACCTCAAAACAGTGATTCTTGTGATGAAGAAAGGTGATGCAGCAGCAATGAAATGCTATTTACCAAGTAAGGCCTTCTAAAATCTTCGGGTATCTTCTATTATTCCTCTTGCCTTCAGCCTAATTCAACCACTAGAATGAAAGGTATCAATACTCAGGAGCATGTATGAACCGACACAGTATTCTATCTATCCTTGTTCTCCTGCTAGTATTTCTCTTAGGAAGCCCCCTATTTGCTTCAGACCTCGTTGCCACCTACACAGAAGAGATCGATACCACCATCGCCACCAGCAATACGTTTGGAGTGGGAGCTCCCAATTATTCCTTGGCTTTTCATGTGGGTACTCTTGCTATCCAGAAGATTGGCGGCGGTTGGCCATCATCCTTCTATTACCTACTTCTTAATCATTCGGGATCACTGAACAATCCACTGACTCTGGTAAGCAACAGACCCATTGGAGGAATCTCCACATTCAATGCCCAACTGGTAGCAAAAGTACAGCATAATTCCTCAACACAGATAGTGGTCCTTGGATCGACTGCAGGACAAAAGGCCCTTATCAACTCAGTGCTGGGAAGCTATCCCATTACAATTGACTTCTATGTCCTCATAGCAGGGATACCTGCGGTGGAACAGGTTGCAGGTGCACACTTCCAGTTTGCAACTCCGCCAGGAGGCACCTTGGGTGATTTCACCCTAGAATCAAGGTATAGCTTTTTATGGTTTCAATTTATTGAAGATATTGAAATCGATGGGTCAAACTCTCCTGTCCCCTTCTTCATGACTGATTACTCCAGCGGCTCACCCAACTATATCAACATCAACTCAGTCGACCCTACCGTCTATGCTTCACTGAACATAGAGCAAACCCCTGAGCAAGCTACCATCTCCTTATTCGATGCAGCGGGAAGCAACAAGAAAAAGGTCGGCGTGGCCAGGATAACCCTCAGTGGATTTCAAAGCACAGACACCTATGGGGTTTCCATCAGCTTCACTGATGGGAACGGAAGCACAACACCTCAATTCCGCCTCAAGCATGCTGATTTCAATACATACATACCTTTCAACCTCAAACTCAATAATCAACCAATCGAAAATGGAGTGCCTGTAACCTGGAACAATCTTTCCTACGGAATCAACAATACCAAGAACCTGAATGTAACCGGCATAGACTATGCAACTGCACAGACTAGTATTTCAGGACTGTATTCAGATGATATCTATGTGACCATCACGCCCTTGGATACCAATCTGGTAGGTCTGTAAGCTTGGTTTCAAATCTTTCCAATCCTTACAAAAAAATTTCATAGTTTACTGCAAACAAAAAACTCCCTCAAGCTTGCACCCTTGGGGGAGTTCCGCATTAATGCGGGCAATGTGTCCTGCCGTTACCTCTGGGAAGAGGGGGAAAAAACGAACAGGCACGTACTGTGGTTGTATTGATGACATAAGTCTATCACACCACAAGTTCGGACAATAACAGTATATCAGCATTTTTCTCTTTTGTTAAGTCTTTTACCAAAATATTATCAAAATCTTGCATAACCACAGATTACGAGGATTTGTATGGCCTTTCGCTGTTTTGAGTGGGTAGCATCATAAACTGATGGAATCATCTGAAAGAGTTGTGTTACAGTTTACCTAT
>JAEINL010000043.1 GCA_016342655.1 Sphaerochaeta sp.
CTTACTCTTGCATTACCTAAGCCATTCTAATCCAATGGCTAGGTGAGGTGTACCCACGTGTTGGTATGAAGCTTACGCTTTTTTTGTCTTTTGTTATATAATAATGATATCATTTTTATATAACTGAGGTCGCATATGATTCCTTTTGTCCGTATCTGGTTCTTGCTTTTTTTCGAGTTTATCCACGATCCCAACCTTGTCGTTATTGCAAGGCAGGCCGCCTTTCCCAAGGCATTTACCCGGGAGCGCAAGTTGAACTTCCAGAGAACACTCCTTACAATACTGGATGTCGGGCGCGAATCATCCAGCCTGAAATTGCATAGGTTGTACTTGAAGTTCAAGGTGGGAGGAGCGATGACGGCAGTCACTCAGCAAGCGTTCAGCAAGGCAAGGGCTCAAATTTCAGAGCTTCCTTTCAAGCATCTTTTTGAAAAGCAGATCGAAGCCGAATATCGTGGGGCCATGGGCAGGCTTCCTTCACGCAGCGAGAGCGGGTGGACATACCTGGCCGTCGACGGGACCAAGATAGCCCTTCCCAACCTGCCTGAGTTGGTGAAGAAATACTTCTCCACCGGGGCAGGTGGCAAATCCCCCACAGCTCTGGGGTCTTGCTTGTACGACATCTCCAACAACCGTCTTATAGATGCCATCTTCACCCATGTCAATGATGAGCGCTCGTGTGCCGTCTCCCACATGAAAAGGTATGCCCAATTGCGTCCTGGTGACTTGAAGAGCATGTTTATCCTCGACAGGGGGTATCCAGCCATTTCGCTCATCCGAGAATTTGAGAGCCTGGCAATGATATACCTCATGCGCTGCAAGACCAAGTTCAACTGTGCTGTGGATGCTCTTCCTGTTGGATGTGACACCACCGTCACCATCAAAGGTTCTGAGGTTAGGGTCATAAAGTTTTTGCTAAAATCGGGCCAGCTGGAGACTTTGATCACCAATGACCATGAGCACAAGGCCGAAGAATTCATGGAAGTCTACTTCCTGAGATGGGGAGAAGAGAATGTCTACAAGTTGCTCAAGAACCGCTTTCAGATGGAAAACTTCACGGGAAAGACGGAGAACGCCCTCAAGCAGGACTTCTGGGCAACCATCCTCGCCTCAACCATGCTCATGGTCTTGGAAGAGGATGTGGACGTCCGGATCCGCCAGGAAAGGGAAGGCAAAGGCAATAAGCATGAGCACCAGGTAAACAGAAACATATTTGTAGGAATCATGAAGGACGACCTCATCTATGCCATGACTTCACCCAATCAGCTTACCCTGATACGTAGGATGCACAAGATAGTAAAGAGGGCAAAGAAGTACACGTGTCCCATAAAACCAGGCAGGACTGTTAAGAGGGCAGAAAACAAGAGGAAGACCCCTTTTCATCATAATCACAAGTCAAATTGCTGAGATTTTTTGGAGAGTTGGGCTTAAGTTGTGAACATTGAAAAGTAATAGGACAAACTGACGAAGATGCAGAGTATCAAGGCTGAGAATATTGGCCAGTTGTCGACTGCAGACTGGTACGAGGGGAGCAAGAATCGCCGAAAAAGGAATATCACGATAAGGTAGAGTACCAACCGAAGAATAGTGTTGGCATACTGGGGTTCTGGAAACAACCTTCCCAGATGAAAGCTGAGGATTATGATCATCATCCCAATATTTAGGGAGGTGAGAAAGGTGAAGCACCATTGCATGAAATTCAGCTTCGTCATAGTTTTGAGGACAAGCCCGACTACAATGAACAGCACTACGGTGAAACGTGATAGTGCGGTAAGGTCTCCATACACATAGAACCAGATAGTGCTTCCTATGCCGATCACGAATACGAAGGTGGTGACGACGATGGTACTGGTACGACCAAATCGAGCCTTTGTCAGAGTAACCAAGAGTACCACATACAGTACAGCAGACACACTACCTCGAAGGATATTGCTGATAAGGTCATTCATCGGAAACGCTCCTTAGCTGGCAAAGGGTTTCTATAGTACCCCCCGTACAGCAGTACTGGTTGCAACGGTCTAAACTGGATAATTCCTAGCGAAGCGAGAACCTCTTTACCCCCTCAAGAGTATCGGCTGCAGTACCTCAGAAGACTTCATTGGCAAAGAGTTTTTCCTTGACAGATGTATTTTCATCTCCTTTTGAAGCATATGATTTAGGATGGACTGTACATAGCAAGAATTATATGGAGTACATAGTGATAATACAAGCAAAAAACTCATCCGAGCAAATTTAGACGGGCATTAATGAGCATGGAAATTGCATAGAAACCAGCTTGACTCCAATTGAGCGCTAGGGGTAGTAATTCCTCTTTTTCTGAAAATGAAAAAAGTGTTGCTGTTTTTTGCAAGTATTGCATAATATTATTACATACTTGCAAGGAGGCACCCATGTCAACGTACCCAAAATGGGTTGAGGACAGCAGAAAAAAGGAACGGTAATACTTAGGAACGGAGAGGACTTCTTCCTGTACAGCACGGCATCCCACCGTGTCCCGGGAAAGAAGAACCCCCTCATGTCTGCTTAGACGCATATAGAATACCCTTATCTTCAAAGGATCCGAAAGGGCTCCGGGGTCAGTATCGACTTCGGACTCCTTTTCTTTGGGTTTACAGCAACATACCAAAGGTAAAATCAGATCAGAGCATAAGCCCCTTGTTTTCCAAGCTATTCTTGTGCGTAATAACAGGCATTTCCTTTTTTATGTAATTGCCGTGCATCCATGAGGAAAAACTTGATTTCCAGAAATTTACCGAATATAATACAGAGTAATCAAGGCAAAGGTTCACAAGCGAAGTACAAGGACACGCAAGATACTTCTCGTTTAGGCTTGGTCACATGAAAAATTTATGTGTACCACACCCTCAGTTGATAGGAGCAAAACCATGGCAAAACGTTTACTTTCTTACTTTTCTGTGGCTTTATTGGTCATGACCTTCGTTGGCTGCTCGTCCTTGTCAAAACAGGATACCGCAGCATCTGCTGGTGTCCAACCGCTCTGGGTTGCGGGAGACACTCGGGACAAAATCATCGTGCTCAGCGACCTTCACACTGGCTTTGAAGATGCCTATGCGGAGATCCTGCAGAATCGACCGTATCTCATAGAATTCCTGCAACGTATCAGCGTAACGTCGGATGTTCGGGAAGTGGTGCTCAACGGTGACATCCTTGACGAATGGTTCCTTCCGCTCTCCTTTGTCGAAATTGACAGGGGCGACTTCTATCGAAAGAACATAGAGAATAACAAGGATTTAATTGCCGTATTCAAGGAGGTCATGGATGCAGGCATTAATCTGGTATATGTCGTGGGCAACCATGACATGTCCGTAAATATACAATACATCGAAGAGGCGATCCCAGGCATGATAGTCTGTTCGCAAAACCTTGGAGTCGGATTGTACCGAACCGGTGACCGTAACGAGATCCTCATTGAGCATGGCCACCGATATGATGTGTTTTCGGCGCCAGACACCATAACCAATGCTCATCTCACCAACGGCCCTACCATGTTTCCTCCTGGATACTTCTACGCTCGATTCGCGGCAGACTGGGTACTTAAGGGGAGACCTCCTTACATGGCCGACCTGCCGGTGATCGAGACTGTTCCAGACCGTGTGAACGACCCTGACCAATTCGGAGCTTATGCCTATTATCGGACTATGGCGACTGTGTTCAAAAACATCACCCCAACAGATGGGATCGAGGACAAGCTTTTGGATGTGCGCATCGATGGATACAACGATACCTATTCGATTCAGGATTTATATCCTGTACGCAACGAACAGGGAGAAATTTCTGCTCCCGTGCTCTTTCCGAACTATCAACGGACTTGGGAAGAGCGACAGAAGGCCAATGGGGTGAAAGTGTATTCCAGCTTCGCCGCTGCATCCTTAGGTGCACTTGACGGCGAGTATTTCGAAAGCCAGGCACGAGCGCAGTATGAAGTTGACAACGCCCAAAGCGATACCAGCGTAGTGCTCTTCGGTCACACCCACGTCCCAATGTTCTACGACTATGGCAATGGCCACTACTACGTAAATACCGGTACTTGGATTGACCACAACAGCAACTATAAAGAGAAGGATGGCAGCCTCCTCAGCAGGACGTTCGCAGTGGTGACCACCGGGCCTTCTTCCACTGCTGTTGATATCTATCAGTATCAGGAGGATGGCAGGTTGCGCGATCTCAAGAGCCAGTTTCTCGCTGACCATGAGAAATAGTCGATGTCCAGTTTGAACTGCTACCTTCACCGGGCAGGTCATGGATTCGGAATATGCAATGAAGGATGGCTGTCCGTTAGTTTTTTTCATCTTTACGCACTTGAACGGTAAGAATGATGATGCAATCCAGATATTATTTGCATTTTCTTACTAGTACAGGATTTTTCTTGAATCTCAACCTCAGAGAATGTATCAATACCTTGATGCATTCTCTGAGGTTTGTACTATTCAACATATTCCGAACCTGCTTTTCACAGCATATGAGGAAATGATCAAGAGTTTCTCTTCTGATGAATCTATTCAACCCTTCAGGGCCGTATTCTGGTGGAGCTTGTCCGCAAGGGTATGGTTACCATTGAAGAGGCAAACGCCTACCTCTAAGAATACCTGCCCAGGTTCAATGCACAGTTTTCTTCCAAGGATAAGAAGGATGAAGACAACGGCTCTTCCTTACGGCTTCCTCTGAATCTGATATCAATGTAATCCTGGCTGTGGTCTCTCAGCGCGTCATTGATGCCGGGCACAGCATCAAGTACCACAATTCATACTACCAGTCATGCCTCGAGTACCCAGGCGGCCTCATTCCAAGGTTCCTTTTAAAAGGGATAAAAGCTCTTGTCATCAAGGAGGAGGTCTGCATCCTCAAGGAAGTCGAACAGAGAAAGGCCCACAGCAAGGAGTGCAATCCCGAGCCGACACCCGTCCACAAGGAAAAGAAGCCATACAAGCAACAGATCTCAATCATGAATAGCAAATTATCGCAAGCAGTCACCGCATAGCACTGGCTTCGGAGTTGTTCCTCAGCTCCTGGATTAATACTTACTGTGACTGGTTGTGGATAATTTCGTTGTACTAAACCGAGATGATATCGCTATGGGGGAACTATCGTCCCCCTATGGCCTGTTTGCCTTGGGGAGAGGGGTCACGGGGGCCCCATTTCGGATAAAACCGGGGCTGTTGCCACAGTTTAGGGCAAACTCCCCCTTACCCCCATTGAGGGGGACCAAGCCAAAGGATAGGATGTACGTAAATGTTATGCAGGCGAGGCCCTTGCAAGAGCCTCCTGGTTTAACGAACTCCCACATTTCGGGCAGAGACTCGGGTTCCTGCCCAATATCCGCAGCACGATCTCAAAAGGAGTCTCGGCCTGCTTTTTCTTCTTCTTGCTGGGGTTCTTGTGATGCTTCAGGGCAAGGGCCATACGGTACAGTTCCAGTCTTGCGGTCTTGGACCGCGACGAGTACAGGCCGTAGTGGCGTATGCGGGTAAAGCCGTAGGGCAGCACATGCAGCAGGAAGCGACGGAGAAACTCCTCATTGCTGAGGGTCATCTCCTTCCTCTTGCCATCGTCCTTGTAGTCCTTCCAGGTGAAGGTGGTGGAATTGTCATCAACCTTAACGATTCTGCTGTTGCTGATCGCTATGCGATGGGTGTACCTGCCCAGGTACTCGAACGCACCCTCAGCCCCACCAAACGGTTCCTTGGCATAGACGACCCAATCCTTCTGGTAACAGGAGTCCAGGAGGTCGCCAAAGGCCCTGTGAGACAGGGCATTGCCGTTGTCACCCTTGTAGGACAGCTCACCCTTGTCATACAGAGTCCTGCATTCGGCAAGGAACTTTCCCCTGAACAGGCGGGAAAGAACCTTCACAGGGAGAAAGTATTTACCCCGAGTGTCCTTCCAGAACCCGTCAGGGGTAATGCCCCCTGCGGTGACAACCATGTGGATGTGCGGATGGAAGCTCAGGTTGCTGCCCCAGGTATGCAATATTGACATGAAGCCTATGGTGGCTCCCAGATACTTGGGTGACTCGGTAAGTTCCTTTACCGCAGTGGCAGCGGCACTGAACAGCAGGGTCAGCAGAACCCGAGGGTTCTGCAGCACCAGCGCGTTGAGCTCGCTGGGGATTGTGAGCACCGTATGGAAGTGCTTGACCTCAAGCATGTCCTCCTTGCGCTTGCCGATCCACCTCTCTTTCTTCACCGTCTGGCACTTCGGGCAGTGCCGGTTGCGGCAGGAGTTGTACGATGGGCGTGAATAGCCACACGATGGGCATGCATCGACATGGCCCCCAAGGGAGGCCGTCCTGCATCCCATGATCGCTTTGGCGACCTTCTGGGCCATAAGCGAGACGAAGTTGTTGTTCTTGAACTTTTCGAATGATTTGAGAAAGACGTCCTGTACCTCAGACATGGATGAAGTTCCTCTCACAGTACTCGGTCCAGAACTCTGCAGAGAGCTCCTCAGGGGAGCGTGTATTGCTCCGGTCTACAAGAGAGAGATGCAAATAGACTGTGGTTGAAGAGAGACAAGAGTGCCCGAGCATCTCCTTGACCGTCATGAGGTCGGTCCCGCTTTGCAGCATGTGAGTTGCGAATTGATGTCTGAGGGTGTGCGGCGTGAAATCCTTGCAAATGCCCGCCTCTTTTGCTAGCACCTTAAGCGGCGCTTCAAATGTACTAAGTGACATGGGCCGTGTCCTTGTAGCGTCCGGAAAAACATAGTTGTTTTCATTGGTAGGCCAGTACATTTTCCAGTAGTAGCGCAACGCCTCGTAGCCAGCCTTGGTGAGCGGAACGTAGCGCTCCTTTCTCCCCTTTCCGCTTCGTACCCGGATGAGCATCCTCTCCCCATCTATGTCTTCGGTCCTGAGTGCAAGCATCTCACTGATGCGCAAGCCCGACGTATAGAGATTGAGGTAGAAGGCGAACCTCCTCGGTTTGACAACCCCAGCAAAGAAAGAGGTCAGTTCATCCACAGTCAGTATCTCAGGTCTGGTCAAAGGTTCCTTCATATGGGGAACCCTCTTGTAGTTGATGTCCTTCTCTAGTGTGACCTCGTAGAAGAAGCGTACGGCACTGTTGTGAACATTGATGCTGGACTCTTTCAGATTCCTGGTCATTAGATTAAGCAGGTAAGCTCTGAACTCCTTCTCAGTTAGCTTAGAGGTGTCCTTGACCTTGGTGAAGTCTAGAAATTTTAGACATTTGCAGTAGTACGACTTGATTGAGTTGTCAGTGAAATTGCGAAGCCTCATGTCGTCCATGAGCTTTGCCTTTGTTTGGAATAGAGTCATATATAACTCTCCTTAGAATGGTATTAGGCATCTTACAGATGCCAATGCCATGATAAAGGAGAGGGGGGAAACCCTCAAACTCTAAGCATCATTTATGAAGGGATTAAGCCCGGGCCACCGCGTAGCGGTTTAGTACAATATGTATAATTCAGAGATCCTCATTGCTGTATGTCCGTTTGCAGAAAAATATGGAGATTTGGGGCACTGTACAGCTACGTTTACCTTGAAGAGGCTGTAGGGATCAGGTTCTAAGGATACTCTCGCTGATACGAATGAATCCCCATATCAATCAGCGTGAACACTCTGACCAGCCAATCCCTCTTTCAACCTTAAGTGCGTAAGGGCGGGTATGGTAGAGAAACATGACAAGTCTTCTTGGAAGATAAGGTCTTGCCATTCACCGCCTACGTGTTACTTCCCATTCGGATCGTACCCTGGTGTTTCCCAGAACTAGGGGCTCATCCATTCGTTCCCGGTATCCTTTTTATCCCAATACCAAATCCCATCAAGAGAATTCGAAAATGTCGGTATCGGTTTTCCTAAGTTCTTATAATTCTTTCTGTAGGTAGTCCTCTTGCATGATGGCTCATGGTAAGGAGGATGGAATTCTTGGCTATCTATGGTATGCACAAACTGATTGAACTTCCATCGTCTCATCATACATGTGGTGACAGTATCTGATTTTCAGAGTGGAATGAAAGATTCTAGAGCAAGTGAAGGCTATTGACAAACCTTCTATTGAGTAATACTGTATAGTGGTACTAAGTAATACAGATTAGCAAAAAGGGGCCCATAATGGATAATCTTACAGAAATGCTCAAAGGCGTGCTGGAAGGATGTGTGCTTGAAATCATCAGCAGGGGTGAGACCTATGGGTATGGGATTACACGTTGCTTGCATACGCTTGGTTTCACCGATGTGGCCGATGGAACGGTATATACCATTCTGGTGCGGCTTGAGAAGAATATGCTTGTGGATAGTGAGAAGAAGCCCTCTGAGATAGGCCCTCCCCGAAAGTTCTATCTGTTGAATGATGCTGGACGTAAGGAGCTTGAAGCTTTCTGGGAAAGATGGGAGTTCCTTTCATCAAGGATTTACGATTTGAAGGAGAGGATGCAATGACTTTTTGGGAGAAGATTACAGGAACTGACATGACAAAGTTGCTGAAGACCTATGAAGTGCGAGCGAGTAGGTTGCCTTCGGATTATCAGGTGGCATGGGCGGAGATCAAAGCACAACTTTGGCCCAACATACCAGATTTTACCGGTCGCGCCCTACTACCCATACTTGACGGAGTGCTTGGGCTTCTTGAAGAATCTGTGGCGGACGGACAGGGTGTCCAAGAGGCCCTGGGTAACGATATCAAGGGTTTTTGTGCTGCTCTGGTCGGGTCAAAAGGGGCAACCTCCTATCGTGAAATGTGGCGTGAGCAACTCAACACCACAATTACAAAAAAACTGGGCAAATAGGAGGATACCATGAGTATTCAAGATGTCATCAGAGGAAAAAAAGAGTGGAGAGCTCACGTCGCACGGGTCAAAGCACTCCCTCAAGCGTATCAGATTGTCTATGGAGAGATACAAAAATATCTGTTCAAGGTCGGACCGGTTGAGCTTACCGAGGGCATTGGACTGCTTTCAGGGCTTGTTGACTTCCTTGAGGAAGGAGCAAGCTTGGGAAAAGGTGTACTCGAAGTTACCGGTAATGATGTAGCTGCTTTCTGTGATGATCTGATCAAGGGTTCGAAAACGTATGCAGACCTCTATCAAGAGACTGTTGACCAAGAAGTTACCAAGGCTATGAGAAAAGTCAGGGTGATTCCTCATTCGTAAACACCCTCTCATAGCCATTATCAGATGCCTTGTATATGGTCTCCAAATCCTTCATGACGAATCCGGTTTTCCAATCGTTGCTCATGAAATGGGCACAGGTACCGCAAGAGGATGAGAGGACTCGCGGTACCGGGGCCAGTTTGCAATCGATATGGTTATCCCTTGCATACTTGAGAAACTGTACAGCCCCATACTGGCTGTAGAAGGTGGCGATGAATCGGGTCATCGTTTCTCCAGTTCAAGTTTCCATCCGTAATCGGTGATGTGTGCCACAACATCGTATTTCATCGCCTTAGCGAACCGACTCACATTTTCCTTGGCGGCAATGTTGTCGACTAGGACCGACAAGCTAGGAATTTTCTTATCAACTACTTTCTTAGTCTCTATGACCGGTTGGGGACACGATAGTCCCCGAGCATCAATTTCCATGTATGGCCTCCTTCTTATTCGCACGGATAATCATCAAAGCGATGATTGTAATCACGGAAAAGCCGAGAATCGTCGCAACCTTGCCACCGACTGTAGGTCCTTTTGCCGAGGAAGCCAGACCGAAGTTGTGGGAAATCGCGGCTCCTGCAAGCATTCCCAGCACACTCATTGCGCTGTCGCTGTTCCCCTCTCCTGCAAGGATAGTCTGCCTAAGCGGACACCCTCCGAGCAGGACCGAACCATATCCAACCAAAGCCATGCCCAGGAAATTCCACAGCCAATTGGTATGGGAGACGCTTTGACCGCTGAAGCCCAGCATGAAATTCCCCGTGGCCAGATTCATGACCAACGCTGAGACAAACACCATGATCAAGCCTGTGAGCAGGGTAGTATCCCTGAACAGGAAGACATCACGTATGCCACCTGCCATGCAGAATCGGTTACGTTGTGCCAGAGCTCCCACGATGAGTCCTCCAATAAGGGAGATGATGATGGGGGCATGCAGACTTCCAGGTCCGGAGGTGCTGAACTTGAGTAGGGAGGGGATGAAGAGGAGCACCAGCAGTATGGCAAGGAAGATGCTACCGATAGATCCCCCTTCGACATTGGATTGCTTATAGCTCCTTCCGAGGGTGAACCCCCGGTTCAGCAACAATGACCCTGCGATGATGCCAGCAATGAACCCGAACAGCGCTACCAAGGCATTCAAATCCCCACCGGCTAGCCGCAGTACCATCCTGAAGGGGCAGCCAAGGAATATCAAGGCCCCTATCATCACGAAGAACGAGAGGATGAAGCGGAACACAGGGCTGGATCCCCCTCTTGGCTTGAACTCCTTGCTGATTATGCTGATGAGCATCGACCCTACCAGTAGCCCGATGATCTCAGGACGGGCATACTGAACCACAGATGCACTGTGCAGTGACAGGGCACCGGCAATATCCCGATAGAAGCAAGCGATGCAGAATCCCATGTTCGTGGGATTCCCGAGCAGGACCAGAGCCACGGAGATGATTCCCGTGATTGCACCTGCGACAATGAGTGAAGTCTTTTCTTTTGAGATGTTCATGATATCTCCCTACCGTTGAGATTATAACCGTTGTTTATTTAAAAATACAATGGGAATTTTTGTTTTTTTGTGGTAGGCTTTTGGTATGAAGACTATTTATCTTGACAATGGGGCCACCTCCTGGCCCAAAGCCCCAACTGTAGCGCCGGCAGTAGCCTCGTTCATCGCGGACCATGCGGTGAATATCGGAAGGGGAGGGTATGATCGTGCCTATGAGACCGCGGGACGGGTTCAGGAGTGCAGGGACAAGCTGGGAATCTTCTTTGGTGCTTCCGACAGTAGGAATGTCACCTTCAGCCTCAATGTGACCCATGCACTGAACACCTTGATTTCAGGGCTGTTTACTAGTGCGGATCATGTACTGGTAAGCGGAATGGAACACAATGCGGTCATGCGGCCTCTGACGCAGCTGGGTATTCCCTACTCCCTCATTCCCTGCACCCAGGAGGGGTCTCTCCAACTTGAGCACATCCCTTCTCTGATCACAAGTCGGACGAAAGCCATCATCATATCCCAAGCCTCGAATGTCACCGGCACCATCCAACCGGTCCGGGAAGTGGTTGCTCTTGCGAAACGGTACGGGCTTTGGATTCTCATCGATGCTGCCCAGTTACCGCTCTCTTCCACCCTTTCGGTGGTCGACGATGGAATTGATGCCATTGCCTTTACGGGCCACAAGAGTCTGCTCGGCCCACAGGGGGTCGGGGGTATGGTGCTATCGGATAGGTTGGCGCACCAGCTTAAGCCTTGGGCTACCGGTGGCACCGGTAGCAAAAGTGATCTGCTTCAGATGCCTGACTTCCTTCCCGACAAGTTCGAGGCGGGAACTCAAAACCTACCGGGTATCATAGGCCTCTCTGTCGCACTGGACTTCATCAAAGAGAATAGGGCTCCCATCATCAACAGAGAACAAGAACTCACTAAGCTCCTGCTGTCCCACTTCCTTTCTGATACGCGCATCAAGGTGGTAGGTCCCAAGGGTATGACAGGCCGCACTAGTGTCGTCAGTGTGGATTTTCTTTCCTTGGATAATGCGGAAGTTGCCTATGAGCTATTCCTGGATGCCGGGATTGAGACTAGGGTCGGGTTGCATTGTGCACCAATCGCCCATAGGAGCCTTGGTACCTTCCCCAGTGGGACGGTACGGTTTAGTCTTGGCTACGCAACCACCGAGCAGGAAATCCAAGATACCATCGAGGCCTGCAAACGGGTGCTGAACAGGATGCATCGTAGGTAGTACGTGCATGCAAAAAATCATGAAACATAGGTAGAAGTGAGGAAAGTACAATGAACGAAGTGAAACTCACCCAGTTGGTCAAGACAAGTGGGTGCGCAGCAAAGTTACCGCCTGGGTCCCTGCATCAAGTCCTTGATAGCCTGCCGGTCATGCACAGCCCTGACCTGGTGGAGGGGTATGAGGGGAGCGATGATGCGTTTGTCCACTCGCTTCCTGCATCGGAGGGAATGGTGATGGTACAGACCGTCGATTTCTTTCCCCCGATGGTGGATGATCCCTACCTGTTCGGTCAGGTGGCAGCAGCAAATGCCCTCAGCGATATCTATGCAATGGGAGGCGAACCCAAGGTTGCCTTGAATCTGGTATGTTTCCCTTCTTGTCTTGACCTCTCTGTTTTGCGTGAAATACTTCTTGGAGGACAGAGCAAGGTTGCCGAAGCCGGTGCGGTCATTGCCGGAGGGCATACTATCAGCGACCCTACCCCAAAATACGGCTTGTGCGTCACAGGTTTTGTCCACAAGGACAAAGTGTGGGCGAACAGCGGTGCCCAGGTGGGTGACCTGTTGGTTCTGACCAAGCCCTTGGGTGTGGGAATCATCAACACCGCGGTAAAGGCTGGTCTTGCCAGTGAGGCCGCAGCAAGGAAGGCTCTAGAGAGCATGACCAAACTGAACAAGCAGGCTCGTGATGCTGCATTGCCTTTCTGTGTCCATGCAGCTACAGACATCACCGGTTTCTCGTTGATAGGCCATGCAAGTGAGATGGCAATAGCCTCTAAGGTCAGCATCACGGTGCATGCCTCAAAGCTTCCCATCTTTGAGGAAGCTCTCGAATATGCCCGGATGGGCCTGAACCCTGAAGGACTGTACAGCAATCGTGAATACCTGCAACAGATGGTGAACGTGCAAACCCCTCTAGCACAAGAACTGCTCGATGTGCTCTTTGACCCACAGACCTCAGGGGGGCTGTTGCTGAGCATGCAGGAAGGGGATGCTGTCGCTTATAGTCAGGATACCGGGTATCCCATCATTGGTTTTGTCGGTCCTGAAGGACAGGCTCCGATCAATGTCTGTCTGTAAGGATTATCCGACAGGAGTTTTCCAGCCATTGGAGGTATGTAGGTTCCACCAAGAGGGTAAAAGAACCTAGCGACTTGACTTGGGGTAAGGGAGTGAATCCAGAGGGTACTGGTCTGGTACGATGAGTTCTGTAAGAGGAACGACAGGTTTTTTTACTGCACCTTTGTGGTGTTGTACCTAGGGCACTAGCGAAAAATATAAAAAATCTCCTGTATTTGTTGACAAAAGTGGGGTACTTCATAATAATGCATAACAGTGTTATGTGAATAAGGAGCCAACCTACTTGAGTACAAAGCCACATGTACAAGATCGGATTATACAAACTGCAAAACAGGAATTCCTTCTTCATGGCTTTAAGGACGCGTCACTTAGGCGCATCGCATCAGCTGTCGGGATGACAACCGGTGCGATCTATACCCATTTTGCAGGTAAGCAAGCCTTGTTCGATTCGGTTGTTGCCCCTGTGACTGAGAAGGTTGGGGACATATTTTCCGAACTGAGCAAAGCCTATTATTCCGAGGACGATGGTGTTTGTGAAATAACCTATAAAAAGACCATTGAAGATCTTACGGTCGTGTATGCCTTCATCTATAGGAATCTTGATTTGTTTAGGATACTGCTTCTTGGTGCCGAGGGATCATCTCATTCTGACTTCATCCATGTGCTTGTCAACCATGAGGTGAATCATACGCTATCTTATCTAAAAAGACTTGGGATGGGCAAGAAAAATGGCATGCACTTGGACCCTACTGTAATCCACACTATTTCAGAAGGGTACATCAATGCCCTGCTAGAGCCGGTTCGCCATTCCATGAGTCAGGATGAAGCACTCAGGAATCTCGATTTTATTGTGACCTTCTATACCGGGGGGTGGTTAAACGTGTTTGGGAAATGTCTCTCTCCTTGAAAGAGGGGAAGAGTCTTTTTTTTGTCTTTATTAGTTAGTCAAAGCTAACATATAGTAGGAGGGCCCTATGGTGATATTCGCAATCAGATGAATCAGATACAGACAATTTTGGGAAAACACAACTCTAGGGAAAGTGCTCATCGTCAGATGGTGATATCGATTGGAGGAATTATGTATTTCAGCATTGATGGGGAAAAACATTCATGAACACGCTACGAAAATTACAAGCCTATATGGAAGGAAGAAAAGTACTGCTCCCTGCGGCACTGATAGTGTCTGCAATCAGTGCGATTGCCGCAATGGTACCGTATGTACTAATCTGGTTTATCATTCGAGAACTATTTGTCAATGGTACTCAAGTGTCAGAATCCCCTATCACTTTTTACGCATGGTGGGCGGTGGGAACTGCGGTTGCAAGTGTCTTGCTATATTTCATCGCCTTGTCGTTCTCGCATCTGGCAGCCTTCAGGGTTGAAACCAACATGCGTAGATTCGCCATAACGAAAATCATCAACATGCCGCTTGGGTTTTTCAACAGCACGACCACCGGGCGTATGCGCAAAATTATTGATGATAACGCCAGTATCACGCATGGCTTTCTGGCACATCAGATGCCTGACCTGGCTGCAGCCATCCTGATGCCGGTAACGGTATTGATCCTGATATTTGTATTTGATTGGAGGCTGGGTGCAGCGTGCCTTATTCCTGTGATTTTCTCTTTCGTCACCATGAGTTTCATGATGAACAAACGGGGGAGACGATTTCTCCAAAGCTATATGACATCTTTGGAAAGCATGAACACCGAAGCCGTTGAATATGTGAGGGGAATACCTGTTGTAAAAGTATTCCAGCAGACAGTTTTCTCCTTCAAAAACTTCCACAAGAGCATTGTCGCCTATAAAGACATGGTGTTTGGATACACAAGGATGTGGGAAAAGCCCATGTCCGCATATACGGTGATTATCAATAGCTTTGTCTTTCTGCTGGTTCCGTTAACAGTGCTTATCATCAGTAACACAGGAGAAACCGCACAGACAATCCTTAATCTCATCCTGTATGTGTTGCTCACACCTGTGTTCTCACAGAGCATTATGCGCAGCATGTACTTGAATCAGGCACTGGGACAGGCAGGCGAGGCCGTTGACCGGATAGAGCATCTCACCGACTATCCTGCTCTCCCCGTTTTGACAAATCCAAAAGTCATCAGCGGTCACAGCATTCGCTTCGAAAATGTATCGTTTTGCTATCCGGGAACTCAGAATAAAGCTGTTGACACAGTCAGTTTCAAAATTCCAGAAGGGAAGACGACTGCATTGGTAGGCGCTTCCGGTAGCGGGAAAACAACGGTTGCACGTCTCATACCCCGTTTCTGGGATGTCGATGAAGGTTCAGTATACATTGGTGAGACCAACGTGAAACACCTTGCCCCGGCCGAGCTGATGAGTCACATCTCCTTCGTATTTCAGAACACCCACTTGTTCAAAAAATCACTATGGGAGAATCTTCGATTCGGTAATCCATCGGCAACCCTCGAAGAAATCGATCGAGCTTTAGACCAGGCCCAGTGCCGTGAAATCATTGATCGGCTTCCTTATGGCTTATATACGAAGATTGGTACGGAAGGTACCTATCTCTCGGGAGGTGAACAACAACGGATCATTTTGGCGCGAGCCATTCTGAAGAATGCTCCAATTGTGATTCTCGATGAAGCGACTGCCTTCACCGACCCTGAAAACGAACACCTCATACAGCAGGCATTCAAGAAACTGACAAGAGGAAAGACTGTGCTCATGATCGCTCATCGCCTGACGAGTGTGACTTCTGCAGACAATATACTCGTGATGCAGGCGGGGAAAATTGCAGAACAAGGTAGTCATACCGAACTGATGCAGAAACAAGGGCTTTACGCAAAGATGTTCAGTGATTATCAGCAATCAATCAACTGGAAAATAGGAAAGGAGTTCACCAATCATGCTTAATATCATACAAAAACGATTTGCCTTGTCTCCTAAAGGGGCCAAAGATTTTATGATAGGCACCCTATGGACCATGGTTTTGAACATTGCACTGATGCTTCCTGCTGTGTATATGTTTTCATTTCTGAACGATTACCTGTTCAGTGTATTCGATCCCCTTACAGTCGTGGAGGATAGGCTATGGTATTATGTCCTGCTTGGTATCGGTTTCATGATCCTCATGTTTGTGATTGCAATCGTTCAATACAGAAGCACCTTCTCTTCTGTCTATGAGGAGAGTGCGAACCGCAGAATATCACTGGCTGAAAAGCTGCGAAGACTTCCTCTTGCCTTCTTCGGGGAGAAGAATCTTTCCGACCTTACTTCCACCATCATGGAAGATAGTACCGACTTGGAACATACCTTCAGTCATGCTGTGCCTCAGCTGTTTGCATCCATCCTAGGGATCTCTCTCATGGCTGTCGGGTTGTTTTTCTATAACTGGCACCTGTCACTCGCCTTGTTCTGGGTCGTCCCCTGTGCGGTAGTGGTCGTACTGCTATCTAAAAAGCTTCAGCATAGGGAATTTTTAGCCGGTTATCAGATCAAGCGTGATGTGAGTGAACACATCCAGGAGGGATTGGAAACCATACAGGAGATTAAGTCGTACCATCAGGAAGCATCATACTTGCGTACAGTACATGCTTCGATAGACCAGTACGAAAAACAGCTGATCAAAGGAGAGCTGTTTGTCGGAGGGCTGGTGAACACCTCCCAGAGTTTTCTCAAATTGGGGCTGGTCAGTGTCATCATCGTCGGAGCGAATCTCATTTCAGCAGGGACTATTGATTTGTTCACCTATCTGGTATTCTTGCTGGTCGCTTCACGTATATATGCACCTATGGGAGAAGTGTTCAACAATCTTGCTGCGCTTTTCTTCCTGGATATACGCATCAACCGCATGAATGAAATGGAGGCTCTTCCTGTTCAGCAAGGGAGCACGAAGTTTGCTCCGGCACATTTCGATATTGAGTTCGAGAACGTCTCATTCTCCTACGAAGAGGGGAAACAGGTTATCCAGGATGTTTCTTTTACGGCGAGACAAGGGGAGATTACCGCACTGGTGGGGCCTTCAGGGGGAGGGAAAAGCACATGTGCAAAACTGGCCGCCCGATTTTGGGATTGTGATACAGGAAAAATTCGCTTAGGTGGTTACGATATCAGCGAGATTGATCCTGAAACGCTCCTTCAGCATTATTCAGTGGTGTTTCAGGATGTGGTGCTGTTCAATACCTCCATATTGGAGAACATTCGCATTGGAAGACGTGACGCCTCTGACCAGGAAGTCATGCATGCAGCTGAACTAGCCCAGTGTGATGAATTTGTGCGCAATATGCCAGAAAGCTATCATACGATCATTGGCGAGAATGGTGAAACCCTTTCAGGAGGTGAGCGCCAGAGGATTTCTATTGCCCGAGCTCTGCTTAAGGATGCTCCCATTGTCCTGCTCGATGAAGCGACAGCCTCCCTGGATGTTGAGAATGAGACAAGGATTCAGGCAGCGATAGCCGAACTGATCCGGGATAAAACCGTGTTGATTATAGCTCACCGCATGAGGACCGTTGCAAAGGCAGACAGCATTGTGGTGATCAATGGGGGCATTCTTGTCGAAAAGGGATCTCACGAGCAGTTGGTGTCAAAAAACGGGACATACGCAAAGATGTGGCAGCTTCAGCAGGAAAGCGCCGGATGGAATATTTGAGAGCATCTCATGCAGGAAAAAAGTCATGGAATAGGAAAGGGTAGAGGCAAAAAACCTGATTACCGTCGCTATGCTCTGTTGGAGGAAACGATGATTGAATCTTATTGCAATATACTTGAAATCAAGGACCTATGTGTTTGTGCGGGTACCAAAGAGGTCCTCAACCATATTGATCTGGTCATTCCCAATGGGGAAGTGCATGCCCTTCTAGGACAGAACGGAAGTGGGAAAACCTCGTTGATGATGACCATTATGGGATTCCCTGAATATGAAGTGACACATGGTCAAATCCTATTCAAAGGCAGGGACATCACAGAATCTGATGTGTGTGAACGCGCTCGCTTGGGGATTGCCATCGCCCAGCAACGTCCGCCCACAATCAGGGGAGTTACACTGCGTGATATCCTTGCCTATGTTTTACGAAATGAAGACAACCCAGAAAAGAAAATTGACGAACTCGCACAGGCTTCACGGCTGGAATCGTTTCTGGATCGAGATATCAACCATGGGTTGTCCGGTGGAGAGATCAAACGGGCTGAACTGGTCCAACTTCTTGCATTGTCACCCATTTTTTCCATGATGGATGAACCTGATTCGGGTGTGGATGTAGAAGCTCTCTCTTTGATGGGTGCTCTGATTACACAGCTATTCTCCCTTGATGTGAATCATCCTGTGCGGAGAAGAGCAGGCTTGATCATCACACACACAGGAAACATACTGAACAGGTTTCCCATAGACAAGGCACATGTGATGGTACATGGGCGGATAGGGTGCTCAGGAAATCCTTCCCTTTTGTTGGGGCATATTAATGCGTACGGGTACGATTCCTGTATCCGTTGCATGGGTAGTAGTGAAAAGCCGCACGTATAGGAAAAGAGACCAGTGTGCTGACCTGTACGAGAGAATGAATGCCTAAGCAGGCAGGATGGAGAAATTACCATGGTTTTGGATGATACTGATAGAGAAGCATTGGCTGAAACAGGAGTGTATCTGGGTAGTGCAGATCGTTCGGCAACCATTGTCGTATGCGATCATGCCCAGGCTTGTTTGGAGAATGCTGCTAACGGTTTTGAATTGTTACCGATTTCATCTGCTTTGGAACGGTATCCCTGGCTGAAGGAACGCTACTATTTCAAGGCAATATCCGCCGATTACAATGAGAATACTGCCCTCTGTGCCAAACAGGATAATCCTCTGGGTTTTTATCTCCATGTTGATAAAGGGGTTAAGATAGTCCTTCCCGTTCAGGCTGCCATGTACATGAAGAGCGAAAATATCGTCCAGATGATTCACAATGTGATTATTTTGGAGGAGGAATCCCAAGTGCAGGTGCTCACTGGTTGTCTGGCGGGACAGGATATGAAACAGGGTACCCATATAGCTGTAGGAGAACAATACATAGGTAAGAACGCAAGGCTCATCAGCACCATGGTGCATGCTTGGGGTTCAGGACAATTCGTGCACACCCATACAGGTACCATTGTAGAGGAAGGTGGTCGGTTCGAAAGCAACTATGTGTCATTACGCCCAGCCAAACACTTTGTCAGCAATCCACAATCATGGTTGGTGGGAAGAGGGGCCTCGGCAAAGTATCTGACGGTTGTGCTCGCTTCCCCTGGCACTGTTGTCGAAACCGGTGGTACCGTATATCTGAATGCCGAGGATACATCTGCAGAACTGGCCCACAGGGGAGTGTGTACCGGTGGGATCTTGAAACAAGGTGGTCTCCTAGTGGGAAAAGCCCGTTGTAAAGCTCATGTGGATTGTGCCGGTATGTTGCTCTCTGGCGATGGCAATGGGTACATCGAATCGGTGCCGGGTTTGCAATCAATGCATCCTGATGCGCGGATGAGCCATGAAGCCAGCATTGGAAATATTGCTCCTGAGCAGGTGCAATATCTGATGTCGCGGGGTATGGATGAGCGTGAGGCGATTTCTATGCTGATTCGTGGTTTCTTGGGAAGCGGTATAGAGGGACTCGGACCAGAACTTGATGAGAGGATTGCCCAGATTGTGGAGGTGGCAGGACATGGGGAGGAGTAGTGCCAACGCTTCTTTTTTTTGATCTTGTTGAATATGATTTGATTTCTAGGGAAAAGTTCTCACTGTAAAATGATGCAGGCCGTATGTAAGGTGTGGATTTCTGGAGAGAGGGGAGTTACCTCTATCAGGAATTTTCGATTTGAAGGAGAGGCTACAATGACTTTTTGGGAGAAAATTTCAAAAAGTGATATGAGAAAGTTGTTGAAACCCTATGGATTGCGAACGAATAGGTTGCCATCGGACCGCCACGCTGCAGGAAAGGAAAGCAAAGCCCCCCCTTTGCTTGATATACCCTATGGTACCGGTTACGCCCTACTACCAATACTTAACAGGGTGCATGGGAAAGGAGTTCAAGCAACTGGCCGATCAATACTGGATCTTCCAGGGAGTAGCATCTTTGTTTACCCTGCTCCGTATAGGTAATTAGATGGGCTTGCCGCAATACACTAAGATGCTGACTGATGTTTGGTTGGGCACGTCCAAGCAATTCTCCCACATGCTGTACGCACAAAGGGCCATCCTTCAAGACTTCAAGGATGGCCAATCGGGTAGGGTGTGCTATTGCTTTCAGGAATTCCGCTTTCCCCTGCAGATCAGAAGGTAAGGAGCTTGTCACTTTCTACCGTCCATAGGGCTAAGGCTGCCATGGTTGATTTCTCCGCACCCTCGAAATAGGGTTCTTGTTTGTGGATGCCGCAACGAGACATGCAGGTACCGCAGACCTTGACTTGTACCCCTTTGGCTATGAGATCACGAAGCATCTGGCTCAAGTCCTGGTCGTATCCAAGGGGTTTCTGATTTGAATTCCTAGCAAGATCGACCGAATCGTTCATGAGGAAGATGCGGACCTCGTGTCCTGTTGCCTCGAGTTGGCCTGCCAGGCGTAGCGCATTCCATGTCACATCTGTCTCGTCATATGGGGCATGGTTGAAAATTAACAAAATACTACTCATCTAAATTTCTCTTTGTTTTTGGACCTTTTTGATATGTGGGCCTAATTCCATTTCCTTGTAGGATGAGCCGGGGCGGACGACCGGATAGAGGACTTCGCTTCGGTCGGTGATGACTTCAAGAAATGCCGGACCGGTCCACGAGAGCCATTCTTCCAAAGCCTGCTCAAGGTCAGTGCCCTTCACTACACGCTTACTGAACCCAAACCCACAGAGGTCTGCTATCTGATCAAACCTCACGTCCTCGTTGCGACAGGTAGCTGAGTGCCTCCCGCCATAGCTGATATCTTCCAAATTGTACACCATGCCGTCGGCATGATTGTTCATCAGCAGTATCTTGATGGGCATCTGTTGGGTGCCGATGGTGAACAGCTCTCCCATGTTCATCCTGAAACTCCCATCCCCATCAACTACTATAACCGGTGAGGAGGGCCTTGCGTTGATAGCACCCACTGCTAGGGGCATCCCGCTACCCATCGTCCCGAATGCTCCGCAAGTAAGGAACGTCCTGGGTTTTTTCCTCTGGAGATATTGTGCGCTGAACAACTGATGGTTTCCTACCCCCGTGGTGATAATCGCATCATCGGGTAGTTTCCCGTTTAGGATCTCGAGCACCTGGGCTATCTGGATGGTAGAGGCTTGCCTGTTGTAGTCCAAAGGCCAGCTGAGTTTCAGCTGCACTGCATGCTCGCGCCAAGCTCCGATATCAAGGGTAATCGCATGCTTCAGTCCCCAATCACTCAGGTCGTTGAGAATGGTTGCAGCATTTCCGATGAAGGAAAAAGTCGGTCTCCGTTCGTTACGTATCTGTTGCACCTTCTCAGGATGGATGTCAATGAAAGCTATCTTGGCCTGTATGGCAAATCCTACCTTTTCAGCCACCCGATCGTCCCATCGGACGCCTATAGCCAGGAAGAGGTCATTCTCCTGGATGATTGTATTTGCAGACGGGGTTCCGAACATGCCAAGCATCCCCTGGTGCATTGCCTCTGTCTCATCTATTACCCCTTTCGCCATCAGGGTATTCACAGAAGGGATCTGAAACAATGCGTTGAACCGCCTGATTGCCTCGCTGCCCTTGTGGTTGTTCAACCCTCCTCCAAGATAGAGCAGCGGGTGTCTGGCCTGGCTAAGCAAGTCAAAGAATTGCTCGCACTGCCTGTCTGACAGATGCACCTCCTGTTCGTAGACCTCACTGAACTGGGAAAGGGGTAGGCTCTCGTAGGTGACCTCTTTTTGTTGGAGGTTCAGCGGCAGGTCTATCACCACAGGTCCGGGCTTGCCGGACTTGGCGAGAAAATATGCATCCTTGATAATCATTTCCAGATTGTTGATCGATTTGACTGAAAATACTTTTTTTGCTGTGGGGCCGAATACTGAAGCCACATCAATGTGTTGGAAGGAGTCGGTCCCAAACTTGTGTTCGGGGACCTGCCCTGCGATAACCACCAAAGGGATGCTGTCAACATAACTGTCGGCTACAGCGGTGAGCGTATTGGTTATCGCCGGTCCGCTGGTAACGATGGCAACCCCCACCTGTTCGCTTGCGCGGGAGTACCCCGCTGCACTGAATGCGGCGCATTGCTCATTCGCATTGATGACAATTCGGATGGAACTCTTTGCGAGTTCATCCATGACAGGGAGGATTGCCGCACCGGTATATCCGAAGATACAGGAGACCCCGAGATCTTCGAGACTCCGAGCAATAAGCTCTGCTCCTGAAAACAGATTTTTCTTCATTATTTCTACCCCCTGTACTCATATACTAATATTCGCATACTAGAATATGTTATAAGGTCCCGTCAATCCCACCGGTAACCGTAATCAATGAATTACAGTTATCGGCATCGAAATTGTACGATTCAACTCTTCATAGGTGGTATAACGGCCAAATCTGAATCGTATTGCCCTCCTTTCCCGTTCCTCTTTTGCTCCAATCGCATGGAATATGCCTCTGTGACAAGAAGAGCCTGTGGATGCGCCTATCATGGGCAACGAATGCTCGGGGTCACCATTGGAAAAGATCTCCTGTCCAAAGTGTTGTTGCATGTGTGTAGTTCCCATCTCATTGTTGGTATGCCTACGGTACGTTTCTTATCGTATCAGAAGTTGCCGCTTCCCAATCCTATCTTGAAGCCGACGGTCACCGATGGGCCACCATAGAGCAGTACATACTCACCATAATCCCCCATCCCCCAAAGAAGATCGGTTGACCAAGCAAAAGAAGGAGTCAGGCTTGCGGTAAACCCTTCAAAAAAGGTATAGCTTACTGAAGGTTGCAAGATTCCTGAAAGATCCATGAGATTGGTGATGGACAGCAGCCCCACCGATACTTTCTCGGAGAACAATTTGTCTTTACCCATATAGATCCCTATATAGTGCATTCCCGATTGATACAGCAGGCCTGACAAGGCTTCCAGTTCCTCTGTATCAGTAGGTATTGCAGAATTTAAGGTTAGTACATCGGCATCACTACCCAAGAGATTCTCCCGCTTGCCAAACGAATATCCTTCTCCATTATAGAAGTATTGGAACATACAGGAGATATTGTTGGGTGTATCCTGATAGGAGAATCCAGCGGTAAGTGAAACATAGAGGCCCTCGTCATCCTGAGAAGTTGATACACCACTTTCTAGGCTATCTACCCAGTATTTGTCGCTTCCCCAACCCAATACAACCTCCCCAAATACATTCAGTCGCCAGACAGAACCGGTGGCGGTGACCATAGCCTTGGGTGCTTTCCCGTGTTGATAGAACGTACCTATCCCTATCTCATACGTATCAAGGAGGAACTCGTACTTGAAGGCCAAGGCAATATCTTCAGGGGAGGGTATTCCAGAAGATGATTTTTCATCAAGCAAGGCGTAGGCCCAGATGTTCTGCTGTGTCTTGAGTATCGGAACATGGAGACGTAAACTGATCGGGCCTTCACGCTGTGCGGTAGGGTCGCTTACATCAATCTGTGATATGTTGATGACATCAGCAGGGCTCCAGAAATACCCCACGCCCCATTTGACCGTATGCTTGCCAAACCGGAAGAACAACTGGTCATTCCAGCTCCTATCTGCAAACAACTCAAACAATGAGGTATTCTCAGCAAAGGGCCAGGAAGATTTCACTGCTCCATAGAAACGCGTTTCTTCATCTGGACGTGCATCGAAAAATACCTTCACCCCAAGATCGACACCAAGGGAGCTGTCCGCACTGAATAGGTCGAAGGATGGGGAGTCGAGGTCTTTCCACATCCAGGAAGGTGTGAGGGAACCCGTGTAAATCCCCCCGATCCTTACCTTCTCAGTAGTGAGAAAATTACGTACTGCAGTACCTGTTTCACTCTCTTCGATATATTCGATCCCCCCAAATTCATCACCGAAAAGAACCTCTTCATCAAAGGAAAAGAGAGAAGCCTCATCTACAGGTTCTTGCTCCTGGGCATATAGGGTGCCACAACAGAAAAGGGCAATACACATAAGAATCCAAGCGGTTAGTTTGTGTGTCATACGTACCTCGTATCAGTTTACTTGTTCAAGGAAAGCCTTGGTAAAGACTTTGTCAGGAAGGGTTTCCAAAGAGATCTCTGACATGGTAATCTGACTCTTTTCTCCTGTATTGATCTCATCGATGATAAGCATCTGGGAGGGGAAGTACTTCCCCTTACCCACCGAAGCGTATTTTGGGTAGTAAACCGTTCGCATCAGCCGTCCTGATACACTCAGATATTGCTGTTTCAATACAAGGCTCAGGTCTTTTCGGACAAACAGGCGAAGCATCTCATAGGTCACCTCGTTGTTCTTTGCCTTGAGATTGATAACCCAGACAGGGATCTTGCCAAGGGTGCTTTCGCCGGTTGTATCAATATCATAGTCATCAATGGTTGTGTCCTTATTGAAATCGTCATTGACAGCCTCGGAATCGGACAGGGCTTCCTTCATACTGGAGTGATTGAACTTCCGGCTGGTTGGATCATAGAAGAGCAGATTATCCCCTTCCATCAGATAGCCCTGGCCTTTATCCGCTTCAGGAAGCTGTATCAGGATCAGGGACTGGTCCTTGCTGTCACGACGGAACATCCGTATCTGGGAAACCGTCTGCTTCTTCCCAGGCTGGTCGGTCACTATGGTGAAGACACTTGAGAAATCCATATCAGTGAAGGTGGAGACTTCATCGATTTCCCTGAGCATTTTCTCAAAATCCGGCTTATCGGCGGCCATTAGGGGAAAGGCAAAGCACCCAACAAGGAAACAAAACACTATCCCTCGTATATATTTCTTCATACAATTCTCCAATATAAGTACTTATTTGGCCCAGCGAAGCGCGTCTGCAGGAACGAGACGGGATGCTTTGCGGACGGGACGATACGCTGCGATCAGCGTCAGCAAGAGAACCAGCAGACAATGGACAACCATCGTGCCCGGTTGTGGCGAGAAGGAGAAATGGCCATGGTTCAGGAATAGGGAAAGCACGGTATCCTCCCCAAAGTTGAAGAGGGAGACAACACCCATCACCAAGCCTGCAACCAACCAGCCTGCAACAGTCCCCCCAAGTGCCAGAAACGATGCTTCCAGGAGGAAAAGGTTTCTCACTGATTTCTTTTGCATCCCTACCGCCCTCATCGTTCCTATCTCCTTGATACGTTCAAACATCACCATACGGAACGTGTTTGAAATTCCCACCATAATAATCAGGAACAACACAAACAGAATGGTAGTGGAAACCATGTTGATGACCCCTACGATATCCTCCATAAAGGAGAGGGTGTCATAGATGGAGTAGACTCGATACTTGACCCCCTCCCAGGTGGTGTCCTTGGCCTGTTTCTGCAATTTGGTAAAACGGGACTGCATGGAGGTCGAGCCGGTGGAAACAGAGGCCAATTCCTCAGGTGAAAGCTCAAAAACCTGAGCTTTACCCTTCAGTGCCTGAGCTAGCTTTAGTGTTTCCTCTTCCGCCTTGCTCATGTCACTCAGCATCACGGTAAAGAATTCATACTCATTGGGACCAAGGGCGAGCAGACTGTTCAGGTATACCTGGTTGGTATAGGCGATCATGGAACTGAACATTCCCATGTCCTGGCTGATGCCCACAAGGGTGAAATCCCCAAAATTCTTCTGCCCGGTGACAGTCCTCAATTCAAACTGTACCTTGTCGTTCAATTCAAGTTTCATCTTCTTGACAATACCTTCATTGAGCACCAGCATCCCTGGTTCTTGAATTCGTTCCCAGGAACCTTCCTTGAGCTTGATGCGTTCCTGCAACAAGGGTTCTGTATCAAAATTGACCCCATAGATACCTTGGGCAGTGCGTTTTCCATTGAAGACGATTGAGCCGTCAGCCCAGGAGCGACGGGAGACCGTCTCATATCTGATACCCGATTCTTCGAGGGCTTGGGTAAGCAGCTTGTCATCCCGTATGGTCTCAAAGGGCTTTCCGCTTTCCGTTTTTTCAACACCCTCTATAAATATGTGACCAGCGTTCATCTGGGCGATGTTCGCAGCAAGATTCTGCTGAAAAGCCCCGGCGAACCCACTGATGAGCGTGACGATGCATACCCCAAAAGCGATGGCACTTCCTAGGAGGATGCTTCGCTTTTTCTGGCGGTTCAAATTTCTAAAGGCTATTTTTGTTAATGTTCCCATAGTGGTGTGCTACTCCGATTGCATGGCTTTTACCGGTTGCACTTTGAGTGCCAAGGAAACCGGGTAGAGATGAGCGAGTAATCCTACAAGGAAGACTGCCACAATCGTGACGAAAATCGTAGAGATACGGGGTACCAGATGCAAGATGTCCCCCCCAAGCAGAAGCTTGGCAAAACTATTTTCCAAAGGTATCTGCAATGAATTCAGTATGAGGAGAATAAGGACAGCAAGTACTGAACCCAAAAAACCAAAGAAAATCGTTTGTGTCAGGGTTTCAGTGAGAAACATTCTTCTCACAAAAGACCGTTGGGCTCCAAGAGCTCTCATCGTCCCAATTTCAGAGGTCCTTTCGATAATGGATATCAGGAGGGTGTTCATGATGATGATGACACTCACGATAGCAATGATGATGATGCAGGTGTTGAATATGATCCGAACCAGATCTGCAAGCTTTCCCACCATTCCTGCTGCCCCTTTCCAGTCTGAGGCATGAGCTTCATACTCAGAGGATTCCATCCACTGGTTCATATCAGAAATAACCTGTCCAGCATCTTTTGAATCATGCAATCGGACGAGGATGAAATGCCAGGAACCTGTATCTGTCGTATTGAGGATATCCCGTTGGGTGGTGTCCCCAAGCAGGCTGGCAGCACTCTCGTATTCCATCCCGGTGCTTGTCCCCATCGAATCATCAATCATGTCGGCAAACAGGTCGTCAGAAAACAAGTCATCGGGGTCGTCGCTTTGCAATAGGTTGGTCTGTCCTTCGCTGAGTTCAATATTTTCATCGATGCGTAAGGTCAAACCGGAAAGCACTCGCGCTGTATCTATATCGGTGATAAGGAAAGGAGCCTCTCCAGCCACTTCTCCCCGTTTGTAGATACCTACCAGAGAAACTTCGCGGATACGCATGCCACCGGTAAATCCAGTGAGAAGCAGGGAATCACCAAGCTGGAACTCTTTTTCATATTTCTTGTTGAGCTTCTCCACCTGTTCTCTGGTGAGCATGACAGCAGATTCCTGTGGTTTGATATTTCTTCCTTCTTCTAGAACGACTGAGGGAAAGGTATCAAAATAGGTGGAGGGATCTACGCCAAAAACCAGACCGAAGACCATATTCTCCGGATCATCTTCGATATCGGTCAAGGCATCTTCTTCCCGATCTGCAGTTATGAGGGCGGCACTTGTCACCATACTGGTAACAGACTGTACCCGTGGATCGTCTTGTACCTTTGCAATGAGTTTTTCATACTCGGGAATCGTCGGCACCTCAGTTTCTGCAGTCAGTTCCATCGATTCGGTTCCAAAAATGGAAAACGCATCTTCAGAATTACCGGCGAGCATGACATCGCCTGTAAAACTTTCGATGTAGCTCTCCCGAAGACCCGTAGTAGCGGAATCGATGACTGCATTACCGACGATGAGTATGATGACACCCAAGATAAGAAGACCTCCGATAATGAAGCTCTTTGCCTTGTGTTGGTACATGTTGCGGAAGGCTATTCGTATGAGAAACGGCATATTATTTCTCCACTGAGGTGCAACTACCGTCTGTCTTGTAGTTTTCGATGATGAGTCCGTCGCGTAGGCGAATGACATGATCAGCAATTTCCACGATTTTTTCGTCATGGGTGGAAAAAATGAAGGTCGTATTCATTTCGGCATTGATTTTCTTCATGAGCTCAATGATTTGTGTTCCATTCTCACTATCGAGGTTCGCCGTTGGTTCATCAGCCATCACCAAGGATGGTTTGGCAACAAGAGCTCGGGCAATGGCAACCCTTTGCCTTTGTCCCCCTGAAAGTTCGTTGGACCGGTGGTTTCTCCATTGTTCGAGACCCACTTGGGAGATGAGGAAATCAATCCATTCCTTGCGTTCGGCTTTTCCCATCCTCTCTTTCCCGAGAAGTAGGGGGAATTCAATGTTCTCATACACATTGAGTACGGGAACCAGGTTGAAGGATTGGAACACGAAGCCCATCGTCTCATGGCGAAGCGTAGTCAGTTGACGGTCTTTAAGACCTGATATTGGCTTGCCTTCGATGAATATCTCACCTGAGGTCGGGGTATCGATAAGGCCTATCAGATTGAGAAGCGTTGACTTCCCAGAACCGGAAGGCCCGTTGATAGAGACAAAATCACCTTTTTCCACCTCAAAACTTGCATTCTTGACGGCTACAACTTCAACTTTTCCAAGTGGGTATATCTTTTGGATATTCTTTACTTCTATGATAGCCACACATTGCTCCTTGCTGCACAACGCTCTAGGTCGTTTGTACACATCTAATTTTCTGCTCTCTCACTGGATTGTAATGTAAGCTTCATACCAACACGTAGGTTTCGCTAAAACAGCCAATACCTTATCGTCTACCCAAGGAGATAAGAGATG
>JAEINL010000044.1 GCA_016342655.1 Sphaerochaeta sp.
CCATGTCGTTGAAGTCGGAAGGAAGGGAAATAACCTCTATCAGGGCTGCTTAGTGCCTATTCCAACCGCACAGGTCGGAAAAATTACTGATATATGAGCTAGGAGTACGTTCGTTAGACATATTCCTTCCCTTCCAGCTCGTCGATGTACTCGCTTGAGCAGTGTGCTGCGATGGCACCATCACTGGCTGCGGTAATCAACTGCCTGAAAACTGTGTCGCGCACATCACCGATGGCGTAGAGACCTGCAAGGGCTGTTTCCATTTTCTCATTGGTCTTGGCATACCCGTCATGGTCAAGAAGTGTCTTGTCGAGCAAGCCTGTCTGGGGCAACATACCTACAAAGATGAATACAGCATCAAACTCGCGTGTATATTCCTTGTTCTCCTTCAAATCCTTGAGAACAACGCCTGTGACTTTATTCCCATCACCTACGATTTTGGAGAGGGTGTGGTTCATCACAACCTCAATGTTTTTGTTTCGTTCCACCTGCCTGGCAAGGTTGTCCTGGCCACGGAAACGATCTTTTCTGTGGATTATGGTTACATGCTCAGAAAGTTTGGAGAGGAAGATTGCATCAGTGAGGGCGGTGTCACCACCACCTACGACCAGAATCTTCTTTCCACGGAAGAACGGACCGTCACAGGTGCCGCAGTATGAGACGCCTTTGCCTGCATACTCCTCTTCACCCTCGACCCCGAGGTGGCGGTGCTTTGCCCCAGTCGCCAAGATGACTGCCTTGGCTTGGTAGGACTCACCACTGGTCTCTGCAATGAAGAGATCCCCCTCTTTTTTGAGAGTGGTTACCGAGGTATATGCAATCTTTGCGCCAAAGTGTTCAGCTTGTTTCTGGAATTTTACTGCCATATCATAGCCACCGATGGGTTCATCAAAACCAGGGTAGTTCTCTATCATGTCAATGAACATGGTCTGTCCGCCTGGAGCAAGCTCTTCTATAAGGGTGACAGAGCGTCCGGCTCGAGATGCATACTGTGCGGCAGCCATGCCAGCAACCCCTGCTCCTATTATCAGAATATCTTGTTCAATCATTTTTTTCCTCCATGGAACGTATTTTTTCCTGTAATGCTAGCTCTGCGTCACTCTTCCGTACGTAGGTAGGCCCTACACCGATGTCATCGGAGCCGTCTCTCTGAAACTTCTCCCAACCCATCTTGATAAGGGTAAGGGGGAGGTTCGCACTAAGGGTCTCATCAACAAAAACCTGCCCTTCATACGCTTTGATCTTTTCAGCAAAGGCTGTGGCATCAAAACCGGTGATAAGAACCGAAGGATATCCTTTCATGAGGATTTCCATTTCAGGGACATCAACATCAAGGTCTGCAGTCTGTCGTTTTCCCTCTGCATAGAGTGCGGTGTAGAACCGTTTCTTCCTTGCATCGATGACAGGGATGACAGCCCCGGGGAAATGATGGACACAACCATACAGTGCGTCCATCGTAGACACCGAGCACAGAGGGATGCCGCTTGCCAGGGAAATACCCTTGAGGGCGCTCATGCCAATTCTCAGCCCGGTAAAGGACCCGGGCCCATGTGTGCAGACCAACAGGTTCAGATCTTGAAAGTTGAGGTCGTTGTGCTTGCACAGACTGAGCATGAGAGGGACTAAGGATTCAGAATGTCTGGTACCATTTGCTACAATTTGCACTTCATAGCGCTTGAACAACGAAGAATCGTCTCCCATGGCCAGAGCCAGATGTATCGCATCGCTTGAGGTGTCAATTGCTAGGATGTTCACACTTCTATTCCTTCAATGGTTATTTCCCGCCTGCTGTCGGGCATAATACTAATATCAACAAAAATTGTCCCATCGGGTAGCATATCCTGAATCTTTTCACTCCACTCTATGAGGGTGACTCCATTTCCATAGAGCATCTCCTCACCCCCGATCATCTCAAACTCATCAGCTCCACTGATCCTGTACAAGTCCATGTGGTAGAGCGGCAGCGTTCCCTCATACTCCTGCATCAGGGTAAAGGTAGGGCTTACAATGGCTTCTGAAATATTCAGAGCCTTTGCGATACCCTTGGCAAGTACTGTCTTTCCAGCTCCCAGGCTCCCACGGAGGGAGACTATCGAGCCGGCAGTGCAGGCCTTTCCAATACGAAAGCCCAAGTCAGCTGTCTCTTGGGCCGAAGAGCTGGTAAAGCGCATGGTGCATCACTCCTGTGTGTCGTCTTCTTCAAAAGATACTTCCAAGTCATCACCTTCTTCGGTGCCTTGGATGTGGAAAGGCTTTTTATTGTCCTTATCCATCACTTCAGCAGTGTTTACAAACTGTTGCACGATGGGAGAAGAGAGCTTCTCACCCGTAGTCTGTTCGTAGTCATTCATCAGGCGGATAATGACGGGATCTTTCCCATCTATGTTTCTGGCAAGTTCCAGGAACTCTCGAGCCTCATCCAACTCACCATCCTGAAGATGGAGGTGGGCCAGATTGGAAAGGAGGGTGATGTTCTTCTCATCAAGGTCAATAGCGGTATTGAGGTAGTTTTTGGCAAGCTCCTTCTTGTCTGTCTCCAGAGCGCAGATGGCAAGTTCATTGTAAATGTCACTGCTGCTTTCCCCGAGTGAGATGCAAGAAAGAAAGGCCTTTTCGGCATCTGCAAAACGAGATAAGCGTCTTTGTGCCCAACCCTTGAGAAACCAGGCGTTCCAAACCTTGGGGTTCTCCACAAGATAAGCCTCCAGGTTTGTAAGGGCCTCTTCTTCCTTGGACATCTGTATCTGGTCATAGGCCTGCATCAGGAGCTTGTCGTTGTGTAGCTTGTTGTCGATGTCGCCCATGATCTTCTTGACATGCTCGAGTTTATCGCCCTCTTCTGCTACAGCAAGAAAACGGTCAAGATACTCCTTGGCTATCTCTACATTGCCCTGATAGAGGTGGAAGAAACCCAGCTCACTCAATAGGGGAGCATCATCCCCAAATAGCTCTACACCTTCCTTGAGAGTCTCCATAGATTTCTGTTGGTAGAAGTCATAGGCAGTTCCCTTGCTGGTATCCAGTGAGGCGCGTTTGCTGTAGAAGGTTGCAAGGTTGATGAAGGTTTCACTCATAGGGGCGAGATGGTTGACTGTAAGGAAGAGCTCTTCAGCAAAATTATAGTTTTCTTTCTGCTCCTGAGAGATTGCAGCTAGGTTCAATTCTTTTGTGGCATCACTCTGAACAGCAAGGACAAAGTCCCTGTAATAGCCAAAGTTCTTGTGCTCCGCGTCGAATGCAATGATCTTAAGCATTCCGGCAACAAGCAGTTCTATGCTGATCTCTGTCGATTCAAGACTGTCCTTTCCTGCTGGCAGCTGGACAGGGATCTCGATTGAAGGGTCGATATGAAAGTCGCCTAGGTTTCGTTCAAAGGAAGAGGGGAGGCGAATGTAGACCAGGTCTTGTAAGGTTTTGTTTGGTTGTGTCATGGGAAATATCCTGTATAGAAGATAAAACCTGCGGTGCCGGTCTCGGAGCTAGCTCTTGAACCTTAGGTTCAAGGGGGAAACCAGTTGGCTGAAAATTCTGTTCCATTAAACCTCCTAAGAGGTCGGATCAATGCAAATCAGCTATGCCGTATCCCATTTGTGTAAGTTGAGCCAAGAGACGAACGCTCCAAGCATACACCGCAGGAAAATGTCAAATATCTAAGGCAGGCTGTCCTGCCGTGTCTCTATCCTACAATAAGAAGAGGGTTTGATAAAGGGGTCAAAAGAAAAGAAAACGAGGCCGTTGGGCCCCGTCTTCCTGGACATCATGCGCTCTTCCAAGCAATTTGTCAAAGGCTAGGTGATTCTTCCAAAAGTAGGTCTAGGTCAATCTCATCAGAACCGGCGGTTTCACCAGCGGTGAATCCTTCGGCAGCTTCCAACTCAAAAGATGCATCGTCTATAAGAGGAATATCATCCAACCCTTCGATGGTTGCAAGATTTTCCATTGCATTGGCAATGCTCTCTTCAATGAGCTTGTTGCTTGTGGTGAACTTCTCCACATACTCTTCCAATTCCGCATTATGCGTATTGACCAGATCAAACCTCTCTTGAAGTTCTCCCTTCTCTTTACGTAACATTGCAATGAGACCAGCTGCTTTTTTAGTGCGCAACTCAAGCATCTGGACGGTATCAAGAATTGACATAGCCCCTCCTTACTAAATCCCTATGAATTGCCTTGGGCTTATTTGCCCAGTGCAACTTTTGCCTGTGACACGAGAGCAGAAAAAGTTCCTTTGTCTTCAATAGCCATATTGGAGAGGGCTTTTCTGTTGATCTCGATATGTGAAAGAGTCAGACCATGCATGAACTGGGAGTAGTTAAGTCCCTCAGCCTGCACTGCTGCACTGATTCTGGCAATCCAGAGCTTGCGGAAGTCCCGCTTGCGCTCTTTACGACCACGGTATGCATACTGACCGGCTTTGGCAACTGCGTCTTTTGCAACGCGGTTGTTGGTACTTCTGCGACCATAGTAACCCTTGGCGAGCTTCAGAATTTTCTTACGTCTGTCCTTGTGTTTTGTTCCGTCTACTGCTCGTGGCATATTTTCACCCTCCTAGGCGTAAGGAAGCATGGACTTGGCCCGTTTTGCTTCACAATCGGCGAGGATACCAGTAGCACGGAGGTTACCCTTGCGCTTACTGCTTTTCTTGGTGAGAATATGACGAAGTCCCTGATGCTTATAGCGGACCTTGCCAGTTCCAGTAACGTGGAACCGCTTTGCAGCGGATCGTCTTGTTTTCATTTTGGGCATTTTTTTGCACCTTCCAAACTTGCGCTCTCAAGGAACAAGAACCCCTTGGAGCAGCATATTCACCATCCCATGCGGGATACTGTTTCTTAATTGTCTTTCTTGACGGGTGTGGTGTTCTTCAGGGGGCTGACAATCATGCTCATCATTCTCCCTTCCATAACCGCACCTCGGTCAAGGTTGTACCCTACACCAAGTTCGGTAAGTTTTGCAAGTATCTTATCCAAGACAACCTTACCCAACTCAGTGTGAGCGAGTTCTCGGCCGCGGAAGCGGATACTGACCTTTACCTTATTACCTTCACCAAGGAACTCAGATATAAACTTGGATTTGGTTTCAAGATCGTGTCTCTCGATCTTGGGCTGCATCCGAATTTCCTTTATCTTGACTACTGTTTGGTTTCGCTTGGCATCTCTGAGCCTTTTTTCCTGCTCATATCTGTACTTTCCGAAGTCAAGTATCTTGCATACTGGGGGTTTAGCGTTTGGGGAAACTTCCACCAGATCCAATCCAACCTCTTCAGCTAGCATCACAGCATCAAACGTGCTCATGATACCTCTCTGTTTTCCTTCTGCATCAATGACGAATACTTCTCTAGCACGGATCTGTCTGTTGATCCTCAAATCCTTCGTAGCCAATCGAACTCCTTAGTGTTTTCTGTGAAATCACGGTGTTAATAGGGATAGCAGGCTACTGATAGCCAGCGAAAGTAACTATAGCATAAGCATCTACCCATGTCAAAGTCCTTTCCCTTCGGATGCGAAAAAGCCACCCAAATACTATTCGGATGGCTTTCCCAAACTGGTAACGGCTAGGCCTTGTCAGCAGAACCCAAAACGTTCCTGTTCTTATACATATACATCTTTTTCAACTCTGCGCGGGCAGGTCCGAGGTACTTGCGTGGATCGAATTCACCAGGTTTCTCAGCGAGCACCTTGCGGATCATTGCAGTCATTGCCAGTCTTCCATCGCTATCGATGTTGATCTTGCAGACTGCACTCTTGGATGCCTTGCGAAGCTGTTCCTCGGGAATACCTACGCTGTCCTTGAGCTTGCCGCCGTTCTCAATAATCATGTTGACATATTCAACAGGAACAGAGGAGGACCCGTGCAGGACGATGGGGAATCCAGGAAGGACCTTCTCGATTTCCTCAAGGATATCGAAGCGTAATGGAGGGGGAATAAGGACACCCTCTGCATTGCGTGTGCACTGCTCAGGCTGGAACTTGTTGGCGCCGTGGCTGGTTCCAATGCTGATGGCAAGGGAGTCGACACCGGTCTTTGATACGAAATCAAGGACTTCGTCGGGTTGGGTGTAGTGGCTGACTTCTGAGGATACATCATCCTCAATACCAGCGAGGACACCAAGTTCACCTTCGACCGTTACATCAAACTTGTGTGCATATTCCACAACCCGCTTGGTCAGTGCAACGTTCTCGTCATAAGGAAAATGGGAACCGTCAATCATGACAGAGGAGAATCCGTTGTCAATGCACTCTTTGCAGGTCTCAAAGCTGTCGCCATGGTCAAGGTGCAGTACAATGGGAATTTCAAAGCCAAGTTCCTTGGCATACTCTGTTGCCCCACGGGCCATGTTTCGCAGTAGGTTAATGTTTGCATAATCGCGAGCACCCTTCGAGACTTGAAGAATGACAGGGGATTTTGTTTCTACACAGGCTTGTACAATTGCCTGAAGCTGTTCCATGTTATTGAAGTTGTATGCAGGAATGGCATAGCCACCCTTTACTGCTTTAGCGAACATGTCTCTGGAATTTACCAGACCGAGGTCCTTATAGGATGTCATAGATTGCTCCTTCTTGAACGTAAGGTGTTTATTCCCTATAAATTTACCCAATCTAAGGAAACAGGTCAACCTGCATGGCTCGGATTGTTATATCGGAGCAGAGAACTTAGTCTCTTCTCTAGGGTTTCAGGAGAGGAATGCACAAAAATTGGACTGTATCTGAGCGATCAGGTCTTCCAAGTCCATTCCGAGGAGGGATGCTGCATATTCGTAGATGTGTACCATATGCAGGGGGGTGTTGGCCCTTCCCCTGCAGGGGACCGGACTCAGGTAGGGGCTGTCTGTCTCAAGCAGGATATGATCGAGGGGAATGGCCCTGAAAATGTCTCTCATCTCGATGTTGGCCTTGTAGGTGATAGGCCCTGCAAAGGAGATGAACATCCCTTTTGACACTGCGAGCAGGGCAAGCTCTTTGGAACCTTGGAAGCAATGCATGATGCCCCTTCTTGAAAAGGTGCGACCTTGCAACAGGGCAGAGATCTCATCATCAGATTCCCTGCTGTGGATGATGATGGGAAGATTTCTCTGAGACGCGATATCCATCTGTGAGACAAACAAATCGCTCTGGCTCTGTTTTGTACCGTAGTCCCAATGGTTGTCCAGCCCTATCTCTCCGATGGCACACACCTTGCTCTGGTCGAGGGACGCACAAAGCCCCTCAAGTTGTTGCTTGACTGGAATCTGTCCAGAAGCAACACCCCAGGGTCCTATGCCGGCACTCATATGGATAGAGGGGTACTCAGAGAGAAGGGCTGAACGCTTTGCAAGGTCATCGAAATCGGTACCGATATCGAGGGCTTGCATGGAGAGGTCTTGCATCTCGTTGAGCAACGCTGTGATGTCAACGCCCTTTTTCTGCATAGCAAGCAGATGGAAGTGGGAGTCTATCAGGTGTAGGGGAATTTGCTGCATAGGAAAGGTATACTAAAGAAAGGACACTCTTACAAGGGAGAACGTATCCACAAGATGCAATACCCCTCTTTATTGTCTGAGCTTCACTTGAAAACTTTCTCTCCACCTAGCAAGATACCAAAAGAGAGAGGATTGCCTGTGAAGATATTCAAGAGAAGGCCAAACAAGAAGTCCATCGCCCAGATGGTCCGGGACCGTGACAGTTCCCAGATAGTGCACTACCTTCTGAGACTTGTGGTCATTCTCGTTATGATCAACCAGATGTTTGAGCAAAACTATGAGAACGTATTCTTCTGCCTGTTGGCCATCATGCTTTTTGCTGTCCCTTCCTTCATAGAGACCCATACCCGCATTGACTTCCCCCCTGCCTTGGAGAATTCCATCCTGTTTTTTATCTTTGCAGCCCAGATCCTAGGGGAGATGCGTTCCTACTATGTGGCCTATCCTTTCTGGGATACGATGTTGCACACAGCAAACGGATTCCTTGCAGCTGCCATCGGATTCTCTTTAGTGGACATCCTTAACCAGAGTCAGAAGGTAACCTTCCGACTATCACCCTTCTTTGTTGCTATTGTGGCCTTCTGCTTTTCGATGACCATTGGAGTCCTGTGGGAGTTCATGGAGTACTTCATGGATATGGTATTTGCTACCGACATGCAGAAGGATACCATCATCCACTCTATCAGTTCGGTGATGCTCGACCCTACAAACTCCCAGAAGGTCGTGACCATAGACGCTATCACCGAGGTGACGGTCAACGGGGTAGACCTAGGCTTAGGAGGCTATCTGGATATAGGCCTACACGACACGATCATGGATATGTTCGTTAACTTTATCGGGGCCATGGTTTTCTCCATAGCAGGATACTTCTATGTGAAGAACCGCAAGAAGTCCTCGTTTATCATTCACTTTATCCCTACCTTGGAAAGAGAGAAGCCGGTGCCTAGCAAGGAAACAAAGGAAGAAACAACCCGAAAAAAAACTGTGACAATGAAACGTGCATCACGAGAGTCAAGAAAAAGACAGCTTCGCCAAAATAAGCCAAAGAGCACTAGACAGTAAAACAGAGAATTGGTGTGGCAAATGATACTGGGAAGATACTATCATCCCAGTGAAAGAGCTCAGGCCCCATTTCTCACTTTCAGTATTGATTCCCCAACGAAGCGAGAGTAGCACAAGCATGGTTCCATTACCGAGCGAGTGGCGGGAAAGCAAGGTGAGATACGTGAGCCCCTTGGCTCGGAAAAGGAGGCAACGCCTCCTCTTTCCAGGGCTTGCCCTGGGGTATTGATACCTTTCATTAGGGTTTTTGAAGTCCAATACACCTATTCCATAGCCATAAAAATAGCTACACCAGACAAGAAAGCCTAGGCGAGAGGCAGAAGCATCGTTTGGATATATTTGTTGGTATGTAAGCTGTACCATAATTGTAATTCCCTCTGATACCATATTTCCTGTACTGCTATATAGTGTGCTTCTGCTCGTTCCATGGTACTGTTATGCATCACTATCCAGAAGGAGTTGTGTATGGAGAGAACAGCACTGATCTATTATTCCCTAGAAGGGCATACCGATCTTATCGCACAGAAAATGAGCAAAGAGTTGGATTGTCCTACGATACGCTTACATCTTAAAAAGGAGTTTTCAACTACCAATAAGTTCCTCAAGTACTTCTGGGCAGGTAAAAGTGCAGCGCTCCATGAAAAGCCCGCTCTGGCTAACAAGCCGATAGACCTGAGCCCATATGACACCCTTATAGTTGCAACCCCAGTGTGGGCCGGGAACGTAAGCTCCCCAGTCCGTTCATTCCTAGCGACGAATGTGATAGAGGGCAAGCGCGTCTATCTGGTGGCTCATGATAGTGGCGGCTCGTTTGAAAAGTGCTTTGCCACCATACGAGCTCTGCTGCCAAAGAGCAAGGTCCAAAAAGAGATTGGTTTTGTGAAGGTAACCAAGGAGACCTATTCCACCCATAAGGAAAAGCTTGAGGCCTTCTGCAAAGAGATTCTTGCTGGGAAATAGGACGTAGAGCATCAGCGAGAGGGTATTGGCTATGGTAGTGCAACTGTCATCCTAGAAAAACGGGGATTGAACCCTACGTACCGATAGGAGTTGGGATATACCCTCCCATGGTCCGGAATATCCCACCCCCAATGATGTGAGCCTGCACCTTCTTCTGCAGGCTTGTGGTGCACCCCCAGGCTTCTATGTCTGCTTGTGTTGCGCCAAATCCAAAGACCCGTTCATATATCTGAGGCGTAGTAAACGAAACGGGAAACTTCCTAAAGCGTTGCATGAAGTGGCAGATGTTTGATTCTGGAGGCAATACCAGAGAAAGCTCCGGGTCCAATAACCAAGAGTCACAGACAAACAGGGTAGGGTTGTACCTCGCCTGAGCCAAAGAAAATGAAGCATCTACCAGAGAGGGAGTCAGAGGCTCCCCCTCTGGTATGTGTACAAAAAGTACTAAGGTATCCTGGGTGCAGATGGGTGTGAGATCAGAGAGAGGGACCTCGACAGGTGTACGTGAAATTCTTCCCAGGCTCTGGTCGACTTCATGGGCAACCAAGAAGTCCTCAATAATAGAGTGGGTAGTAGACCAGGAGCCAGAAACAGAACCAGAACCAGAACTGTCACCAATATAACCCCCATCAGTACACACAAGCGAATCCTGTGCAAAGGTTCTGTACCGAAACAGATGCCTGTCGTAGTAGATAGAGTAGGGGAATCTGAAGGGGTCCTGCTCGAATTCCAGTCGGCCCAGCCTGAGCACCTTTGCACAGAGGCCCCGACAAATCCATCCATACCGATCAAGGCCGGTGAGCCCCGGATGTTGGATTTCATAGGCCTTAACCCAGAGCTCGGTATCAGAGAGGGTTGCCTGTCGAACAGCGTCTGAGATGCCCAAACGGTTGTATAAAGCAATTATAGCTGGATAGAGACAGTAAATGAGTACTAAAGGATAGAGGGGCCCAAGTTCTTTGAAGCCTTGGTCAAATACCTCATAGAGCGCCCGATTGTCCTGTCTTTCTAGAACAACTTTTGATTGCTCAACCAAGGTTCGATGTAAGGGAAGCTCCTTGATTTGGTTGTACTGGGAAAGGATCAAATTAAGGTGATGGTCGGTAAGGCCTGTATCTTCTTTGAATGCTATGCACATGAGAAGAGCATGGGGGAGGATGGCAATCCAGTCAAGAGAGACTAGGGAAATATAACAAAGAGAATTTTTGGTTGTTTTTTTATGCTTTTAGCTGTATTCTGTACAAGAAGCTTTTGACCGGCTATGAATTATTTCTTATCTCTTTTTTGTCTATGTATATGACATGCATGAGTAAAAATGCTTTAGACATTATCACGAATTCACAGCAGTGAAATGGTCTCCAGTTGATGCATTTCCTTTGCCATGTGAATGGTTAGTGAAATATTGGGTGTTAATTTTGGCCAGACGAGTATCAGGGTAAAGAAACATTGGATTGAATACGGCTAAACCTATTGCTGTTTCTATTCAGATTAGGGGGGGGAAGATATTTTGTGGTTCACATTCTTGAGGTCAGGATGTAGAAGAATTCCAGCTGTCTTTATTAAGACTAGGAAGGATAGCTAATTAACCCTTGAGCCCTTGGTCCAATGATGTATAGTGATAGCTTTTTTGCATTGTTTGTGGTTTTGTACAATAGATATTATTATAATTGAGGATACTTAAATGTTTAAAAAAAATGTACTTACTGTTTTCATTGTGATGGTAATCGCCTCATTTACCCTTTCCGCGGAATCGGACAAAAGTGTCACATCTGCGCTATTTTTCCAGTACTCTTTGGATAATAATTTTAGGCAGATTGATTCCGTAGGGGCGTATATGAGATCTTCACAGTTTAATGACATTCAAGTCGGAAGTTCCTTTGGTGCAACTTTTGAGCTACCCATCGGATATAACAACGACAAAATGTCAATTAAATATTCTGGTTTTGGGGGTGTTTCAATAAGGTTTAAGGTTCAAGGAATCGATAATCAATTGACCATAGGCCCGAGTATCGCAGCAACCCTGATTTCTGATACCTATTACAGAGTAATGTTGTTTGACCTAGGAGTATTCGTTGATATGGCTAATTCATACCGGATAAGTGAAAAAGTCGATGCGACCATGGGATGCTCCTTCATATATGACGTTTTCAGATATTCCTTCTTTGAGACTGCATCGGCTAACGCTACTATTGGAGCTGAACAAGATTTTTCTCAGCTCAGTGGAAAGATATATCTCGGTTTCTCTGTGAGCAAATAAAGAAGACTTTAATGAATAAGGTTTGGGTTCATATCAAGGTATATTGGTATGAAGCTTATTCCAGTTCTTTCCAAAAGAAAGACCTCCTATGATATGTTTGAATTGCGCCTCGAAACGCACTCAAACATATCAAGGAGGTCAAGATTGACAGAACAATATTTAACCCATACAAGTTGGGATTGCAAAACATTGCAGAAGGTGCGGGATTTGAATAGTTATTTCCTAATGCAGGTGAAGTACTATTTTGATTGAAGTAAAAGCTGGTGGTAAAAAGCCGTATTTCCATATAGCCCAAGTAACGTGAATTTCAATACAAAAACGGTCAGCATCGTGGTTGATACTCCCTTATTGAAGACTACCATGAACTTAATAGGAATATTCCCCTTTTGTATTTCATCCTTTTAAAATCTGAGCGCCCTCATGTTAAAAAACTACTGCTAATCCCAAACGAACTAATCATCACTGACTTCCTTGCCCGTGTCACAGCAACGAAGAACAAGGATCGCTCCTTCAGCTCAAAATCTTCCTTTGCATCCTCGTTGTCCTGTGTAGCAAGTACTGAAGCAAGAGGAAGGATGTGTTCATTAACACCGGGGCAGATCATATGATTGAACTCGAGGCCCTTTACTCTGTGCATGGTTGCGATTCTGATTCCAGGGTTGCTTCTTTCATCATGGGCTTGGATCTGATAGAGTTCCATACCTCGAGACTCAAGAGCCCCTTGGTACCTGATAACTAGATCATTGGTTCTCACTGCGATGCATATCGCTTCAGGCGCTGCTCCTCCGGAGATCAGGCCGTTGATATATTCTATAAGAGTATCAATCTCCTGTCCGTAGGTATCGAACTTACGTATATCAGGATTCTCTCCATGAATCAGAGAATGATACCCCTTCATTGTATCTAATCCTCCATCGAGGTCATCTATCTCTCTTCCATTGAGGATGTGCTGTGCCCAGGCCCTAATCTCCTCGGGAGTACGATAATTCACTTTTAGTCGCATGCTTCGGCCGCGAATGTCTATTCCGCAGTGTGATAATACGATCTTTTGTCCATAGATCCGCTGGTGAGCATCTCCGGTGATGAACAGGGTATTATCCTTGTTGTTGCTGTGATTCTCAGATATTGCAAGTAAGAGCCTAAAAGTCACAGCATCAAGATCCTGTGCCTCGTCAACGACTACAGCTCTGTAAGGAAGGATATCCTTCGATTCTTGCAGCATATGTGTCACGGTCCTTGCAGCATCTGCATACTCGTATTTCATCCGCACATCGAGCAGTTTTCGATATTCCTCAAAAACCGGCCAGATATCCTTTCTCTGCTGTACACGAAGGCTTCTACCCCGTCCAATCCTCTTTGCCTTAAAATACCCTTTCATCGTAGTGATACCCTGCTGCTGGATGATTTGGTCCCACTCATCCATGAAAAACTGCAAGGGGAACGTATCCGTTCCTTCGTACGAAAGTTCAGCTTCATTCCAGAAGTCTTTTCGCTCTGTATTGCTCACATAAGAGTATGTATAGGATCGCTTTCTCAGAAATTCAGATACCCATCCGTCAATATTAACTACGTCGATACGTTTGAGTAGTTCTGTACTGCAGATCTTCCTCAAATTTTCTTTGATATCTGCAGCAAGGTTCTTCGTATAGGTAGTGAATAAGATCTTATCAGTTGAAGAAGAGAAAACTTCTTCAGCGAGATACTTAGCTCTATGCATTGCGACCACGGTTTTTCCGGTACCTGCTCCGCCAAGTACTCTTGCAGGGCCATGGGTCTGCATCCTCACGATTTTCCGCTGAGACGGATGCAGAAAGACTCTCCAAGCATCAAGTGGATAGGTCAGCATGTCCTTAAGCGATTCATCATCAGTGATGACCACGAATCTTCTCTGAGAGTCTGCCTGTTGTAGGGAACTTTCCACATCCTCGGTATCGACCTGCATCTTCGGCACTACGACCGTATTATAGACATCCTGAAGAGTCTCCCCAGTATACAGCATGAAAAGGGCTTCCCAAGCTTCACTGGGTAGTTTGTATTCTGCTGTTTCAAGGTCATCCTCTGTTTTTATTGTTCGAATAAAAGGGATGACAATCTCCGGTATCCCGAGCTTTACCAACTCCCGATCGCGGAAGGCAGCGAACAAATCATCAGGATGTTCCTCTGCTTGTGTGTTCTCGAGAGTGTTCTCATCTGCCATACCTACATCAGCAAGATCAATCATCTGCAGGGATCCGGTTTCAGGATGAATGTGGAAGACCTTATTCTGAGCCCATGTATAGGCGTCATCGTGCTTATCCACCCATAAAAGGATCAATGTTTCGCCCTTATCAGTCTTATACATGATTCCACGGTAATCCTGATCAATCCTGATCGAACATAAATGTTGATCCTTCGTATGTAGAGACTCGAAGTTGTAGCCTGTTGCTGTGGGATTATTCTTGAATCCGCTGATGACCTTGTTCACCTTCGTCTGGATCCTGCTTGGAACCCGCGAGAATGAGGAGAGAAAGTCAGACCCGAATACAAGGTTGATTGAATGTGATAATCCGGCCATTATCTATGCTCCTTCAGTGTTTCAATAACTGTTATGGGATCACTGGAAGGCGGTAGTGTATGCCAACCAGCCTCTAACCAGGGTTTACTGTCTGCTTCATCAACGATTGCGCAGTGATAGAGCGGCCATGCAAGATCTGCCTGTCCGATGCAGCCCCCTATACTGTTCTGTAGTTCGAAATAGGCTTCTGGTAGTAGATTCTCATCTAGAGATGTAAGAATATGATTATATTCATGTTCTGTGATGTCCATTAGCTCTGAAAGGCTCTGAGAACGGACGACAGGCTCTTCAATCTCTGAGAAGGGGATACCCCAGAAGGTTCCTTCTTTGAGGCCCCTTTTTGTAAAGCTCTTAGTATTCGGCAAAAACTGCAGGATATTATAGAGATAGAGGTATGAGTGCCATGCACAAACTGCATCTTCCTTTCTCTCAAACTCGTGAAGATCATCAAAGACCAGATAAGTATAGAGTTCAAGGAACTGCCGCTTGGCAAAAGATTCAGCCTCAATGAAACAATAGTGTTGTAGGAACGGATGCTCCTCATGTTGATAGGAAGCACTCATAGCTATCGCTGAATCTCCTGTGACGGTTGAGAACTGTGCTTCCAGGCTCTGATCTCGCCAAAGATGAAGAAGAGAAGTGAGGTTCTTTTGCTCTCTATGGGAAGATAACAGGGCTAATGAGAGGCCAAAAGCATATCTGATGAAGGTCTGTACCTGATAATTTTCTAGCAGATATAGCAATGCAAAGAATGAATTGTTTTGATCTATCTTTGATGAATCACCTACCCCGATAGATCCTAATATCTGGGAAAGTTTCGGTACGTTCTTACTCTTCTTATATTTCAGATCAAGTTCATCTTTATATAGGTCATCCCAGGTAATGGACCAGATATAATGCTCCCCATCCTGAACGATGGCCATTCTTTTCGCCATATCTGTATGTACAATATCATTGTGATAAGCATATCCGTCAGTAAAGATAGCGATTGGTCTTATGCCCTTCGAATCTTGTTTGATATTCCTAGGGTAGATCACAAAGTCAGGTTTTGAAGGGTGTGATGATTTCCCCTGTAATCCGATACTAACCTGTGGTTCTATAATGTAATGGTTCTGTCCTACCTCCATATACCAACCGGGATTACCCCCTGGGGTACTCAAGTATTTCTTCATCTTGATTTGATTACCACTAATGATTGCCTTACTCGATCGCAGCGACTCGATGAATTTCATCTCAAGTTCACTGTCATAGAGTTTATTGAAGGTGATGTCATGTAGTGATGCTACCTGTTTGATGGAATCTTTGGCACTAGTGAGTTTGCTGAAGATGTCAATTGCAGTATCTCGAGAGATCTGGTTCATCTTCCCGCTTTGGCGGTAAGCTAGCAGGCACCGATAGCAACCATCCTTCTCAGTCGAGTTACAACTGCAGGATCGCATCGTATCAAGAGAAAGTTGCATGACATCGATCATTTCATGAGGGTTGGTCATGAGCTGTTTCAGATATCCGGTTCCTCCCGGGATCAGATCATACAGGACCAGATACGTTCTCCTATCTGAATTGTTCTCAGTGGGGACAGATATCAATGTAGAAGAAATATGGTCGATATTTCCGAACTTTATCTTTAAGCCTAGGAAGATTGCAGCGATGATAGACTCGACCTGTTTTGCATCGGTCAGGTCTGTGACCGGCAACAGGATCCTGACAGCCTCAGAACTATATTCTCGATAGAGGAAGATGCTGTCCATAAATGCATCCAGATCATCATCCTTGTTGCGAAAGGAGCAGGTGATAGCATGCCGATGGGTATTCCCCTTCTCTTTCTTAGCATGAGAGCTGGTATCAAGAACCTTTCCACACTCTTTGCAGATTTTGAATCCAGAGGTTTCTATCTCTTTACCATTGACTTGCATGACCTCTTCACTATTCTTCAAAGGACCGAAGTTTATCTCTCTGAATGTCGCTTTCGATACATACTCGAACCCGAATGGTATTTCCTTATGTGCTATCTGCCATGATTCATTGATCTTTTCTTTTGGGATATCAACTAAGATATGCTGGTTATAAAAGACAGGATCCCGTGAATCTGAATCATCTGAAATCCGGCTCTCCCGATCCATCGTGGTCGCATAGACTTGAGAGAGACGTACCATCAATCTGGTCCTTGAAGAGTCTGCCCACATGGGACTCCCGCATCTTGGGCAGGTTTTCGTGGCATCCATCTCAGCTTCTGTGATTGCATAGCTACAGTTATCACAGAGGTGCCATGGAGTAACTTCAGAAGCATTCAGATCGATCTGATCAATTCTCACCTTTCTCCCTTCAGCATAGAAATAGTTATCTGGGGCAAGTTCTCGGATTGCACTCTTAGCAGATCTCTCATATTCGAAAGTAGTCTTATAGAAATTCCCTTCTCCATCAGGTTTGCTTTTCTTTGATAGAATGATCGATCGTAGTAATACTCCTGCCTCTGGGAATGCATAATTTGGGAGTAGCCCTTCATCGGTAAGGAAATTGTAAAGTTCTTTCTGACGATTGCGCTTGATAAATGAATGGAGAGCAGCTCGTTCTGACTGCAGAGTACTGAGTTCTTCAGGATAGTTCTTATCCTTGACCTTTGATGCTTTCATTTTATTGATTGTATCCCGTAAGAGCCTCCATCGAGATATGAGTCCATCCAGGTCTTTCTTGAACTGATGGAAAGCAAACCTCATCTTATCTTCAAGGATCTGGATCTCTTTATTGTCTCCCTGGACAAAACTCTTCAGATAAGCACACGCTGAATCATCGAGTCTGTTATCGAAGAGATTGATAAAATCATCAAACAGTTCTGTTCTCTGCAGATTGATGAAGGAGAACAGACTCATAGGGAACAGATGAGGCTCAGCTGTTTCAATATTCTTCAGTAACTCATCCATCGTTCGGGGTATGATATATTCCGGTGTTTTCTTCTTGATCCAAGTATCGAAACAGAAGGCCACAAACTGTCTTTCCAGCACTGCCGGTGCATTCAGATAGATATGGGGGGCTGGTACATTCCCTGAGATCATATCTGTAGGTTCTGCATAGAAGTACTGATCATGGGCGCTTCCTGAAGCGACAGTTAGGAGGAAAGAGTTCCCATCCTTACGGCCTGCTCTACCAATACGCTGGAGATAGTTAGCTTGATTCGGGGGGACACTGCAGAGTATCCCCGAGGAGAGTCCGCCGATATCGATTCCCATCTCAAGAGTCGGAGTGCAGGATAGAAGATTGGGATCTGTCGGTCGCTTTCTGTTTTTAAATGATTCTTCAAGCTTCTCTCGACCTGTTCTTGTGAGCAACCCGGTATGTTCAGCTGCGAAGATCCTATTCACATCCCCATAGGTATAGAGATTCCTGTAGTAATCATGAAGGGGAGAGACCTCCTTATAGGTGCCTTGGCATCGATGCTGGATGCAAGGCATCTGTTCCCACAAGTCCTTCGAGCTACTAGGAACTTGGAGCGTATGAGAACAGACAGCACAGCGGAAAGCAGTGACATCTGTTGAAATTTGTAGTTCGGTTGGATTCAGTCCATAGATCAATTCATTCTCTTTCCCATAAGCACTACTAACCAGTTTCGAGGATACCAAAGATGTGAATATCTCGTAGTAAATATCTTCAACATATTGTTCAATATGAGAATTGGTAGGAAGCAGATAAGAAGTGAGCCACCAGTAATACCATGATATTCCTGAGAATTTACTGCTTGCCATTATGGAGTTAAGATGGACCTCTCTGCTTTTACCAATTGTAACGAATTCAGGTAATCTAGAACTCTTACTCAAGTTCGGCATAAACCAAGTATTTTCTCCGATATGTGAAAATGCATACCCGTTACAAGAGTTTTCTACATACTTCTTCAATGTAGGATGCATGATTGCGCCCTTATAGATCATATGCTTCAAAATCCCTATCAATAGATACCGCATTTCCACTGGGCTCAATTTGATATTCCCAATTTGGTGCTGCAATTTTTTTGTGATAGTCTCTGCTGCAGTTTCAATCTTCTGGTAATCAAGGCTAACAACAGCAGATAGGGTCTTCATCAGGGTCCTACCAATCACAGCATTGTATCCAAACTCACTGGTTATCTCCCAGCTGAGACGTTTGTCGATCAGGGAAACAAGGTTTTTGGTCAAAGGACCTCTTCCTTCCTCAAGATACTCCTTATAGGCTTGAAGCCATTGCATATCAGGTGGAATGAAGGTCGCGATATAATCATCTTCATTTGACTTTGTTTTCCACCACAAGGCAAAGAGTTTCCCAGCTTCATCAAGATTAAGATCTTCAGTATAGGTATCAAGGAAATGCTTCAAGGCGATACGAAAATTGAACTTCCAAGTCCTTGCTTCGAAGAATCCTGCCCTATGTGCAGCATCCTGCACGGAATCGGAGAAGGTCAGGACCTTCTTGTCATCATTGAAGGAAGAAGCAAAGAGTTGAGATAAAGCAACACTGATCAGGCTTGAAGTTCTACGTCCAGCAATCGTCAATGCGTTATGTGCATGACAGAAGGGACAGTCATGAGATCCATAGACATTCCCGTTGAACTCTCTCCTGGGATTATAAACAAAGACTTTAATTAGCTTCTTCGATCCACACTCACACTCTGTTTGGTTGAAGAATATGATACTCAGACAATCGGCACAGAGCGTCTTTGTTTCATCTTCTCGTAAACTCATCTCATCAGTTACAGGATATATGATGTAGGTGTTGGTATTCATATTGAAGTAGTTGACGTAGAAGGCCTCGAGTTCAGTTGAGAAAGTATTCTCATGGTCAAGTTTCGAGGTACCCCAACCGGTAGCCCCGCACTCATTACAATAGACTATCGGGAGGTCTTTTATCGTTTCATCAACTGGTTTATCATCCCGAAATAAGAGCTTTGGATGTTCGCCTACAGTGGCAGTCAGTCTGCTCATTTCCTTCAACCAAAGTTGATATCGTACATGGAGAAAAGGAACCGATATATCAGCCTGAGGATCTCTAGCCCAGGTGATTAGGGATAAGAGACTCATGGAAAGTTGTTTCAGAAGTATAGGATCATCTTGAACTTCTGGTAGCATCTCAGAACAGATACTTAACATGATCTGCAGCAGGGCCTCTTCTGTCACCAATACTCCATCAAGAGCTAAGATCAAACGTTGGAAGATCTCATGATTAAATAAGGTTTCGGCTAAAGATTTTTTCCCTATGAAACTTGATATGGAATCTATCGGGTATGACGGTCCAAACCAGATTTTACACTGTTTTCCAATATACTCCTCTGGGCTTGAGCAAGTTGAACTATCAAGGAGAGATCGATCAACAAGAAAGATGTCGTTATTTGGATCAATCTCATGTCCTTGAAGGAATTCAGAGGGAGAGATTGTCTCCTCCATGATGATTGATCCTTCATCAAATGTTTCCTGGAACATATCCGAAGCATACGCACGTAGTCCATCAGCATCCTCAGGCCCTCCAATGGTTGCGGAGGTCCCTACACAGCACAGATGGTTTTCTGGTGTACCTAGCCGGTGCTTTAAGCGTCTGATTAGACAGGCCAGGTCTGTTCCTTGGGCTCCATCAAAGGTATGCAGCTCATCGACAACTATATACTTCAGGGTCTCAGTACCGTTATCTTTCCAGATTAGGCTATCACGGTCTCTGACCATTAGGAGATCCAGCATCTTGTAGTTGGTAAGCAAAATATCGGGAGGATTTTCACGTAAGATCCCTTTATCAGTGATGACACGGGTATCAGTCATTACTGAAGCGGTAGCTTTTATATCGATTCCACCAATATAGAGACCTACTGTGACGTTATTCTTGATATGTGAGATTGAACTGATTGTCTCAGCAAAACGTGTTGCCTGATCATTTGCAAGGGCATTCATCGGATAGACAATGATTGCCTTGATCCCCGATTCACCCCGATGATGATAACAATAATCCAGGACGGGATACAGAAAACACTCTGTCTTTCCTGACCCGGTTCCAGTTGCGATGATTGTCGATCGTGCAGAGACCTCTCTGAGTCTCTGAAAGGCCCTCTGCTGATGTTGATAGGGTTTGAACCCTAAAGGAACATCTGGGAAGTAGTTCGCTTTTGAGGTACTTGATGCGAACGGCAACTTGATCGATATATAGGGTCCTTTGAAAAGGAGGTCCTTCTTCGAGATGAACTCCTCTATCATTGGTCCGAAAAAGGCATCCTTTGAAGGGAAGGTAGAACGGAGGAAATCCTGCAGACCTGTCTGCACTTGTTCAGAGATAATCGTCGGTATCATAGCAATTCCCTTCTTTCAAATTCTGCCCAGGCAGTAGCATAGTCACTCTCACGATCACACCTGTCAAACGGTGCATAGTAGACGATCTCTCGTTCAACAGGCCCCCCTGGAAGGGTATCATCAATGATGGTTCTACTTACGGTACCTGAGGTCATATCACAGATATCTTCCCAACCGATATCGATACCAGCGTGTGGATTCTTTTTCCTTGGAAAGCCCACCCCTGAGAGGCCCTTGCTGACCGTGAATACAATCCTCCCTTTCTGGTCAAAGAAGGTATCTTTCTCATACTGCTGCATCACAGGAAACTGTATACGATAGATTGTCTGTAACTCTTCCAAAGTCAAACCCATAGCCTGAGCAACCAGTACATCAATCTCAACAAGAGCCTGCCGACGGGTATAGTCAGAGCGTAAAGGGGTATCCCAAGTCCAATCAGGTGTAAGGTTACTGAAGTGATTATTATCAAGGCGAGGATCGGTTTTTGTCCATGATGCTTCTATAAATGCAGGGTCAAAGGATTCTTGCCATAAAGAAGAATACCTTTTGGTTAAACAGTTAAGTTTGAGGATTCGACTTCTTAGTTGGTGATTCAGCCGCTCTATATAAGGAATGTTTAACCATAAAGAGTGCAAATTTGCATTGCCCGTTGACTTTAAGTAAAAATCAGAAACAAGGGATGTCGTTAGACTAGAAGCGATAAGTAAATCATTATTTTTTTTAAAACAAGTACTTTGAACTCCATTAATATGAGCACTATAAGGATTCATTAAAGCAGATATTAGAGTTCTTTCTCCAGATTGACTAAGCATTGCCCTAAAACACAAACGGTAATACTCGGTTACTTTCTTTCCCAGTACCTCGCCCGGCTCTTTCCATGGGACTCTAGGAATATTCTCATGATATCTCCTCAGGTCCTCTGAACCATCGGGAAGAATATCAGCTACAGGAACATATTTTGTTCGTGGCAGATAATCCTCTGGGATATTGGTAAGATCTATACAATCGTAATGTCCTTTTTCAGTGCAGATTTTTCGTGGTGTTTTATTAATTGGTGTTGCAACATATAAATGAGGGCCTGATACTATCAAGTGCTCTGAATCTTTGGGGAAACCTGTTTCCTTTTTGATATATCCATCCTTCTCAGCATTTGTTTCATGCCACATTTCAGTTGATATATATTCTTCCTTTAGATCTCCTAGTTTCTTTGGTTGAGCAGCAAACTTCTCTAATACAGAGATTAGATGCTTCGCATGAAGACTTGGTAGCCGGGCTTCTGAATAGGACGTACCTTCCTCATCATAAAGTATAGCGAATAAAGTTAGTTCCTTCTCTGTGATATATAAGATTCTATCCTTATGACCTTGGATGTTCCATGCTCCAATATTTTTTATGCCATTAACTCGATCATTACCAATATGCAAAAAAGAATCATCAATGGTTTTGGGTAAGAATAAATTGGAAATATGATAAAACTCTATTTTAAACTCATTAAAAGTTTTATATATATTAATACTGTATTTAGCTCTGTGGGCTATAGGAAATAATATTTTTTGGTTTTGAAATTGAAAGTGGTACATTAACCTGTGATAGGCTTCATTTCTAAGCTTCCCACCATTTGGATCATCATAGACACCTTCAGGGTGAAGGAAACCGGAATATCCTTTTGGTGAACCAATCATCCACGCTTGTGGGAGGAAACATTTATAGAGGTTGGTCTGTACTCCTTTAAGGACAGGATAGTTCTGTAAAGCATTCAGATAGCTCTTCGTACCTACACTAGCTACAAATTCCTGAAGGTATGCTTTTTTTGCCTGTGAGTTCTGGAGCGCTGCTTCTCTTCGTTTTACGGTCTCTGATGCAGTGATATTCTTGATGATAAACTTCGGATCATAATCTGAAAGGACTCCTTTTTCTTCCCACTCTACTTTCAGCCAAGGTGGATTTCCTAGGATAAGGTCAAAGCCACCTCGGTCTTCGAAAATATCAGCATATTCGAGTTCCCAGTGTAGGAAGTGATAGGTGTTTGCGATTTCCTGTACAGTATGTAAGTGCGGATAGTGTGCTTTTAATTGATTGATATTCACAAGCCCAGTTTCTAACAAGATCCCTTCAGGATGATCACTATCGGTTTTGTCAAAAAGACTTAACTGACCTAATCCGTCTGGGAGGTTTGTTCGCTTTCCTATCAGGATTTCTTCCATATCTTTTATGAATTGTTCCCTGGAAGGAAGTTGATTTGCTTTATCAATCGGCCAGAACCAGAGTGCACACCAGTAGTCCATCGCAAGTTTTAACCGTTGGTAGGTACTGGATGATTCTTGTCCATATGAAGTAAGTTCTTTCCGATAAGCATTATCTTTGAAGTTGAAATCTATAATGCTATCTTTAGCATCTCTACCAAAGACAGAGACTTCATCAGTGAGTTCCTCTCTTAAGGATCTGAGTTTACCGGCCCACATTTTCCACAGGATATCAACTGATTTAGAGATCTCAATAAGTTTGTCAGCTTCACTATCAGTAAGCTGAGTTGCAAATCGTTTACCCCAAGCTTCAATCATGTTGATCTTCTCAGGTTCGAGGTCTTTAATGACTTTGTTCTTATAGGAGGCCATCTCTGCATCAGGGAGAAGAAAGTGGTAAATCCTGTTTGCTGCAGCTCTTCCTTGCCAGTCATATCTTTTTGGGACTGCTTTCAAGTAAGAATTTTTACTGCTCTTCAGAACCTGGGAACGAAGGAAGTACTGTCTTCTTGCACCGATGAGAGAATTACCATACTTGAGCTGTAAGCCGAACCAAGGTACATGAGCTCCCTTATAGATTGTGTTGAGCCAGAGGGAGACCTCTGCAAGTTCAACAGCGATGGGGTTGAGGTCTATCCCATAGATATTATGGTCAGCAATATGCATCTTCACCCGCTGTTTCTCGATGATATATGATTCTTGGGAGATGACTATCCCCGTCTCCTTCTGCTTTCGTGTAAGATAGGCTTCACTCAACTGATCAATTGCCTCGTTGATGAAAGCAGCCGAACCCATAGCGGGTTCGCAGATGGTAAGGTTTAAGATTTCATCAGTCTCGATCCCTTCCAACAGTTCTTTTAACGCATACTTCACCAGACATTCGGTCAGTACATGCGGGGTATAGTAACTCGCAGATTTTTCCCGGTCACGCCCTGCTAAACGATAGATATACGTACCAGCAGGATAACGTTTTAATGTTCCATCGTCTTGGTATACTCTTTCTGTATCTTCATATTCTTCTAACTCATCAAAGGTAACGAAGAAGGCCTGTTCCAAAGGATCCTCGGCTTCTCCTTTCTTCTTTACCTCATAAAGGTCCTCTTCTGCATAGAAACCACGGTAAGACAGTAGCCCTTCATATACAGAGCCTAATTGGTTGATACCCAAATGGGAATAACTAACTCTTCCCCTTCTCCGTCTATTCTTAGTCTTCGTCAAAGAAAGATTCTGTATGATTTTGAAGACTGCAACATTACGTAAGGGAACCTTATCGATGTCCTTCGTATTTTTTGGATCGAAGAGGTGACTCTGTAGAGAATCGATTGCAAAGAGTTCCTGGATTTCCTCTTGAGGCTGTTCATCTTTTTTATGTTCTTGTTTGCTCCCAACCCCTTTCTGAACAAAGTTGAACAGTAACTGCAAGGATTCATGCAAGTAGGTCCCTTCTCCATCTGCATCAGGGTCTGGGCCCTCAGCAATCTCTCGTAGGGATTCAAGACTATACCCTTTCATGTAGAGTTCGTTATCGAGGGGTATGTACTCAAGTTCTGGCCTTGCTTCGACATAGAAGAGGAACAGGAGGCGGTACATCCAACGTAGTGTTTGAATCGAGAGTTCATCTGCTGAAGGTAATGATTTGATTCCCTTAATGCGATATTGTGAAAGAACCTCATTTCCGAGGAGCTCCACACACTCTCTTACGGCGTATTTTAGGTCTTCTGATACCTCATACGCATGTTGATGAGAGTTTTCATTCATTGAATCAACAAGGCTCTCTCCCTGAATTGGAGCTAAATTTTCCCTTGCGATCATTATGGCGAGAATTTTAAAGAGTTCATCGGCTTTCATATCATAGATTTCTGCAAGATCGAACTCGAGCATCCGCTTCTCTGGCCATTTGCTCCTGTCGATCATGATAATAGTCTCTGCTCCAACGAGGAGAATCCAACGAGGAGGCTCTTCACCACCGAAGATGTACTTAGAGATGATCTCATCATATGAAACCGTTGAAGAGAATCGGCGATCATCTTGTACTTCTTTATCATACTGTTCAGTGAGGATGGAATAGGAGAGGATACTCATGTCTTGAGGATTGATATCTTCTGCATATAGCGCTTCAAGGATGAGAATTTTTGGAGCTCCATCAGCTCCATTTACCATACAGATTGAAGGGAGACACAGATCTTGATCACATGTATAGACTTTTCTCTCATAGGTATAACCAGAAGCCCTTATGATATCAGCAATGAAATCCTGCTGACTTTTAAGAAAACCATGGTCCGCATGTTTGCTCACTGCATCTTTAAGCCTGAAGAATTGTTCTCTAAATGATCGGATTTCCTCCCAAGGAGTCTTCTGTATCCTGCCTTCAGATTTTTGTTCCGCCCAGGAAGCCAATATTGCCTTGATATCTTGATTGATCGCCTCGGAAAGATAGAGATCAGTGAAGAATTCATTATGATTCTTTAAGCCAGTTCCCAGTATCATGACATATCCTCCTGCACCATACAGATTACTCGTAGATATGGATCATCCCCACATCGAAGGGTTGATGTAATCCATTCTTTATATTCATTGAAATTCTTCGCTATTTTTCTGTTTTCCCGGTCTTTTCGTTCTTTCCCATAGGTAGATTTTTCAGTAAAGAGATATTGCTGCTCCTCCAGAGTCTTGAGCTTTTCTATTTGCTCGATAACCTGAGGATTTATGCGCTGCTTGTAGATTTCTTTTGAACGCAATATCTCATCTCTTCCAATTCTCAAGGATTCAGGTAATACATACTTGATGACAGCCTGATCTCCTTGGCGTTGGGAATTTGGTATCTGCCTCATCCCAAGTCCAGTACGTCTCATGAACTGTTCGATGGTGATTACTTCTTTAAACTGTAGTTGTTCGAATACTACTGCTAACCAGTCCTCAACTACTGGCTGACCCTTAAGGTTTGGAATCATCCCAGATATGAGTACAATTGTTTCACTACGCCCCTGTATCCTTGGAACATAGATGAAGGGGGCCTGATTCCTACCGAATACAGTAAGGAGCCGATCAGTGATCCACCCGACAAATGGGTTTTGATCCCACAGGAGCATCTTCTTTGGCCAAGCAGTCTCTTCTTTTCGACATCGTTCCATTTCCAGCTTCACATCATCGATATTGTCAGTGAAGATGTACTTTTCCCCAATAGTAGGGATAATCTCAGATGGGAGTGACTTCTCTAGGACTGAGAACTGTCTCTTAAGGTTCTCAGCCCGTTGCAGTAGGATTGTATTCCCATCAGGGGCATAATCGACACTCCAATTCTGTTGGTGTTGCAAGTACTGAATGGCTTGCTTGATATAATCGTAGTCTTTCTTGAAGAAAGAACTGTCTTCTGCAAAAACTTCTGTATTATCAGGTTCATTTTCATCGAGAAGACTCAATAGATCAGCCATAGGGTCAAGCTCGGCTTTCTTGAACTCCCTATCCAGCAGAGCAATTCCATCCTCTGCTTCGATAGCATCGGCAGTCAACAATTCTTCATCCTCAGTGGTATACCTACCAGTGAACTCTGCAGGATCTCCGATACTCTCATGGACCTGCTGATCCTTCTCGATAAGGAGGTCGAGTACTCGCTGGTCTCCCTTTATCTTATTGTTTTCACTCTCGGTCAACAAATAATAGATAAGAGGTTCCTGATCCTGCCCATATCGGTCGATCCTACCGTTTCTCTGTTGGAAGACCATAAGAGACCAAGGGATATCAAAGTGGATGAGTCGGTGACTCTGATAGTGGAGGTTGATCCCTTCACTAGCGACATCAGATGCAACAAGAACTCGTAATGGAGACTGTTCATTTCCAAAATCTTCCACAATCTTCTGGATATCTCCGTCACCCATACTGCCATGTAATATCTCAAGTTGGTTCTCTTTGAGACTCAGATCTTTTAGCAGTTCCTCTTTCAGGAACTTCAAGGTCTCAATTCTCTCTGTGAAGATGACTAGCCGATCATGAGGATCGTTCCTGTTCCAGTTCCAGTCGTTCTTATTTAGGAATCCAACGAGTTTCCTATACTTACTGAAATCTTCCTTCTTGATCTTTTCTACTGCCGTTACAAACGTTTCTAACTGTAGGATATCATCAAGGTATTCAGTGTAATCATCATGTGTTAATCGGTTAATCCTGTTTCTGCAGGTTTTAATACAAGCTGCTGGTGAAGAGAACAGTGATTTAATGAGAACCGTCTTGAAAAGCATCGACCCCGCTCGTGCTCTTGTATCAATTCGTTTGAAAGATAAAGCAGTCAATAGATCGTAAGACTGTTCCTCAGCCATAGATGCTGGGGTGATGATCTTGTCGATGGTACGTTCTTTGAACTGTTTCGTTACCTGGTCTTTGATATCCTTCTTGAATCGTCTTATGAACAATCCTTTGATATCTTCCGGTCCATAGTTAGAGGGATCTGCTATTGCTGTGGTATCAAGCATGTTCATAAGACTCGCAAACGATTCTTTCTTACCGTCATGAGGAGTCGCAGATAACATAATTAGGGTATCTGATCTGCTGGAAATCAACTTTGCAAGTTTTGAACGCATCGAGTTCGTTCCTCGTTCTGCAACATTATGGGCCTCATCAATGATGATAATATCCCACCACGCATGTTCAAGATAATGACGGTACTCAACTTCCCGCTTGAGTGTGTCGATTGAGATAATGGACTTATCAAAGTATAGAAAGGGGTTATGCCCTGTTGGTATATGCTGTTTGACGCGCTGGATTCCTTGTGAATCCAATCTAACAAGAGGAATCGTGAAACGTGTCCACATCTCCTTCTGAAATTGAGTGAGCATCGACTTCACTGCAAGAACTAGGATACGTTTACCCCGTCCTCGCTTGATCAGTTCGCTAGTGAGAATTCCACATTCAATGGTCTTTCCAAGCCCTACAGCATCAGCTATAAGGATCCTCTGCCGATGTTGTTGTAAAGCCTTATGGGCTGGTTCCATTTGGAAGGGGACTGGGTCGATTGCAGCCTTGTCTCCAGTATAGATCTTGGCATCTTTAGGAGTCCGTTTTCGTAACAGACTCTCCATATAGAGAAGGGAGTCTCGATACCCAGAAGAAGTATCAATAATAAATTCTGTATCGTTTGGATCTATCGGGATAATCTTATGCTCAAATCCTACTATGAACTTACTTTCTTTATCTTTGACGAGTTCTGATAACCCTACAACTTCGAGCACACAATCCTGTTTACTTGTATAGGATACCTTCTTGACCAGCCATTCGGCATCACGTATGACGACCCGATTACCCGGTGCATATATAGTACTCCTCATGTAATTCCTTCCTTTTGAGATTTTTATGTGGATCTTTAACTCATTAGTCTGATAATAAGATTGTACCAATTGTAACATATTTTCTTTGCATAAAACAGGAACAATATTGCTAAGTTGAAGGCTGCCCTCAATGGGAAGTGATATTGTCATAGGTAAGCGGAAGGGACTTTGTCTTAAGAGCAACCCGAGACTGGATCAACA
>JAEINL010000045.1 GCA_016342655.1 Sphaerochaeta sp.
CATTAAAACACAGTTTAGCCCATATGGGAAAAAATCATTTATCGTTCGAGTGGAATAAATCATATTCGGCTTAGTGTTTAAATCTTTTATTATAAGTACATATTTGACATCAACCATTTTGTGCGGTATCATATGCTCACTGGCGAAGTCGGGAAGGAGAGTCATCCTTCCCAGTAGCCTAGGGCCCTCTCTGGTGGAGGGCCTTAGTTATGTTCCATTCAAAATGCAAAGTAACTATGTGATCTCACATTCCTACAGTAAGTAATCACCGTCTCGTATCCATCCCTTCTTTCTCATCATCTGCGATAGAAGCAAAGAAATGAGTGCAGGAAGGAGAACGTGAAGCAACGCAATTTTCCACCATGACCCCACGCCCATCACTGCAAGGGTATTTATTTGTCCGACGAGCCCGCTTGTTCCCATTCCAGCGCCAGAGGCATTGTTTTCCATCTGAAAGATTGTGGTTGCTAAGGGACCGAGTATTCCAGCGGTGAGTGTTGGGGGAATCCAGATGCGCCAGTTTTTTACAATGTTCGGCATCTGAATCATTGAAGTCCCCAACCCTTGGCTGATGAGCCCGCCAATTTTATTTTCCTTAAATCCGGAGCAGGCGAACCCCACCATCTGGGCGCAACAGCCGACTGTGGCTGCCCCTGCTGCAAGTCCGCTGATGCCCAGGGAAATACAGATTGCAGCACTACTGATAGGAAGGGTGAGTACCATCCCGACAACTATGGCAACCATGATTCCCATAGGAATTGGATAGAGGGTAGTAAGATGATTGATGAGCGAACCGATGGCATTCATGAAAGCGGCAACCACAGGTGACAAGAATAGTCCTGTCACTGTGCCCGATACAATCACAAAAAGGGGGATGAGAAGGATGTCGACCTTTGTCTTGCCGGCTATCCTCTTTCCCACTTCGGCTCCTACCAGGGAAGCCAATAGGGCCCCCACCGGTTCTCCTATGATTACCTTGGAGAGAAGTGACGCATCAAAGACAAAGGTCCCAGCGCCCACAGCTCCAACCACCGCAGAGGCAAAGACTGCAAGAGGAGGGGCTCCTACCGATAGGGCAACCCCCACACCGATGGCAGGTCCCATCATGTACTGTGCGATTTGTCCGATTTGCATAATGACATCTGAATCCAGGTAGAGCCCTACCTGCTTGATTATCAATCCAATGATTAGGCTCGCAAAGAGACCTTGCGCCATACCATTCAAGACTTTGACCATGTAAGCTGTGACTTTGTTGCGTGGTTGTTCCATTACCGTATCCTTATCTCTCTTCTGTGGGGGATTAGGATGACTTCAACAACTTTACCCTGCAGTCAAAGTAAGGAAGGCCTCCATGCTTAGAGCAACCATAATAAAAAGATTGAGGTTTGTACAGTACCCAATTTCTGTATGCATCCTGTACTTCAATTACATCTTACCACTAGCAGCTACTCTCGCTTCGTTGGGGAATGAAGCTCTGGATACCCATATGTATGCCAGAGCTGCAGGTGCTGCGGAGGGGTATGATATAATTGATTAGCAAAATATGATGTTCTCTCTCTCTCTCTTTCTCTTTCTGGATTAATAAAATATTTATGTTGATAAAGTGTAAATTGTAGTGTAAGGTGTAAAGTGTAGTGTAAGGTGTAAATGGAGGAGCATATGAGTGGGAAAAAAATGATATTATCCAAAGGGCCTCTGACTGCAGTGTTAATTCAGATTAAGTTTTCAACAATTGTACAAATTGCTAAATATATTCCAGCTGTCCAAGATGGATTGAGAAAAAAGTATCCTCTGTATGATGTTTTACAAGGTGAAAGCATTCAAACAGGACCTCATAGAGAAATAGAAAAGAAAACATTTGAACAGTGGGTATTTTCTTCTAATGATTACTTTCGAAACATTATTATTGACAATGAAAAAATTACTTACCAGGTTCTTGATTGCCATGAGTATGAATATGAGAGTTGTATTCATGAGTTTATGATCATTGTAGAAAGTTTTGACAACATTGTCGATATATCATCAATAACACGGTTTGGTTTGAGATATATAAATACAATCCCAGAGGTTGATAACATTTCGTGGAAAATTTTATTGAGTGAGAATTTTCATGGTATGAAATTCCCTGAAAATGTGATGTGGCGTGATAATTCTTTGCTTGCATTTTCTTTGCAACGAGGAGTTAACCTGGAAAAACTTAATATGGTGAGCAATTTTCAATTGAAAATTAACCAGAATCCGAATGGACCCAAATATCCGCAAGATATAATAAAATTCCCGTTGGGAGAACCAGAAGTTTATGATAATAGACCTTTAGTCACCTTTGTTGATATAGATCACTACATTCTTTTTAAAGCGGTAGAAAAAGGAAAAATCATCGGGCGATTAGAATCAATCTTTGAAGCGTTGCACTCTGTTATTGAAGAAGTGTTTTTTAACAGTCTAATCACACAAGAGGCGAAAGAATTATGGAAATAGCAATAACATCATGTGATGAAGGTTATTTTAATATGCACAATGGGATTGGAAGAATCCCAGTTTTCGAATATACAGAAGATGGATCAATTAGTGAGGGTTTTATGTCCCCATCTACAACTGAAGGAAATCTGTGGAATATACCCAAAAATCTATGGAGTAATCCTATTACAACAATTCAGAGTAAGATTGCTGAATTCTATGTAAGAAAACAAAATAATCAAGATTTTAATCCCTCATTATTTGCCCTCAGGTCATATCTATCTGATTTTGAAAATGCCATCGAAAATGAAAATGTTTACGATTTATTATCTATTGATATAAAGGATTACACTGAGCAATTCGAGGAGATCAGCAACTTCTTCTGTTTCAATAAAACTGAATGGGCAAAAATCTTCTCTGTCTCAAGAGTAACAGTTTATGATTGGTTGAATGGAAAGACAACACCAACCGGTGATAATGCTAAAAAGATAAGTAGTATTTATAATTTTCTAAGAACTATTCCGGATATTGAGAGCCCTATATCGCAGATGTATCTGTACCAGAAAATTAATAAATACAATAAGTCACTTAAGGAAATATTTTTGACTAATCAAGATATCGTAGAAGAGTATCCTAGTCTGAATGAGATGGTGACTGCGATGGTTCGTCAGACACTGAAAAACAAAGAAAGATTGGTGAAGCTTGCAAAAACTAAACATCCAAAAGATGAAATATTAGAGTATAACCTCAAGAGTCTAAAATATTAGAAAAGGGGTTTCAGAGAGTGAAGGAAGTAGACCTCGGAAAGATTCAAAAGAACAACTGGAAACAGGGATTAATTGTTGAAAATCCTCTTAAAGATCAACTAATTTTGGACTCTCAGTTTTATGATCGTATCAAGGACTCTGATGGTCTAGTCCTGTACACACAAGATTGCGATTTGATAAACTTAAGTTTAGATAAAGAACCCTTTGTAGAATTTTTTTGTGTGAAAAAAGTTAAATCTAGAAACAATAACTTTTCATTTGGTAAGAATCCAAGAAAAATGCATATAGAAGTAGGCGAGAGTGTAATATTTGAGTTTGATATCAACAAAAGACTCGTAGTCGACAGGAGAATTTTAGCAGACATTCCCTTAGAGGTAGGAAATCCAATAATTCAGAAAAGTGAAATGAACATAGTTCTAGATTGGTTCTCTAAAAAATACTCTCGTCCTGCTTTCCCCGATGCGTTCAATAAAATCCTTAAGGATATTCCCGGGCTTGATCGAAGCCTGACAAAGATAAATTATGAATTCCCTATGATTAAAAGGATATTCTTAATATTAGACCCAGATTAAGAAATAGGTCCAACAGAAAGTTACAACCTTGAAATACGTATATTGCTATCTGGGTTGTCTTTTGAATCGGATGCAGAAGATTTAAAAGATGACGTTAGTATTGAATTTGAAGAATTATTCGAAGCAGAAAGAATCGTTCTTGATGAGATTATTTGTTCCTTTGAGGATGAAATGTCTTTATATGAATTAGGTATTTATAAACATTGGGATAAGGAATATATCACTCTAAGAAGTAATTCCTCTGATTGAAAACAGCACTAAATCCAACATTCCAATAATCAAAATCCTGACATTGTGACTCTCTGATGCCCTAACTACAATTACAGTATGTTAGGGTTAGAGAAAGATCAGATGATCTGGTATCAAGATAAGGCAATCTCCGCTTTACAGGCAATCATGCTCAGCAAGTCATCGTAAGAGATTACTCATGCTGATGATTCCACACAGCGGGTGACCAGAGCGCAGGATCTCAGGGATTTCACCCTTGTCAAGGCGGTCTTCCTTGCAAGGGGGAAATACCAACGCGGTTCGAGAGGCATCTACATGAAGTTCTGCCATGATGGTATCGCCATGAGTCGGAAGAAGATTGTCCGTCTGATGCGCAAATACGGCCTTGCATGCCATATCAGGCAGGCCAACCCCTACCGTAGGATGATCAAGGCATTGGCAACAGACGACGTCGCCAAGAACCTCGTGAACAGGGAGTTTGAGAAGTATGGCCCTGGAAAGATCATTCTCACTGACATTACCCATATCTTCTACAATCACGGCAAGTGCCTATACCTATCTGTCATGAAGGATGGCTTCACCAAGCAGGAGATGGCACATGAGCAGTCGGTATCCCTGGAGGAGGATTTCGTCTTGGCGACAGTCCTCCAACTCAAGGAGAGACACGGCGATGACTTGGCAGAGGACCCCTGGGTCCATAGTGACCAAGGCGGCCATTACACAAGCGTACGCTTCTCAAAGCTGATCAGTGACAGCGGACTCACAAGGTCTATGTCAAGAAAAGCCAACTGCTGGGACAATGCCCCACAAGAGTCCTTCTTTGGGCATATGAAAGATGAGATCGACCTTTCCGGATGTAAAAATCCGGAGGATGTCCGTATTGTCATTGATGATTACATGGACTATTACAACAACGACCGCTACCAGGAGCATCTTGGAGGCCTCTCCCCAAACGAATTCGCCAACTTCATCAAAACTGGTATCAACCCATTGAAAATACGATTCAGTCGCAAAAAGTCCCTAATGAAAGGTCTCAATACCCCAGGGCAAGCCCTGGAAAGAGGAGGGGTTGCCCCCTTTCCCGAGCCAAGGGGCTCACGTATCTCACCTTGCTTTCCCGGCACTCGCTCGGTAAGGGAACCATGGTAATGCTTCCTCTACTCTCGCTTCGTTGGGGAATGAAGGACCTATCGCTGTTTTTTCAACAATTCATTAGAAATAGACCCTACCGGACAGATTGCACACCAGATCCTTGGGCGGTACATCCGTGACAGTGCTATGCCCAATATCGTTGAGCTGAGCATCATCGAATACAGGCGGTAGGAGAGATGCAGCAAAGCCGGAGGAGCCTCAATGGTAATCAATTGCGGAAGGGGGACAAGCGGTATGGCGATGAATAGGCGTATGTATTCCATGCTTGCCATGTTGTGCGATGCCACTTGGATAGTCGATCCTGTAATGAAAAGAAGGTTGAGCCCAAAATACCAGAGCATCGCCTTCTTCAGTGTCCCGTCGGAAAACTGACGCCCTATTGCCCTGGTTTTCCTTTTGGTCCCTGTCTGCATCAGCAGCGAAGCCCTTGGGCAGTAGGTAGAGCACCACACCTTCTTCTTGTATCGGGAGAGCAGAATGAAGGGGATGGCCATACAAAGCCCTGCAAGCAAGCCAAAAAGAATGGATACGAAGCCGAGGGAAAAGTAGAGTAGGGTGATCAAGAACAGACCAGGGATAAGGGATTTTCTGTCTTTTCCCTTGATGGGCATGCCTATGCCCGTTCCATTTTCAGGGCTCTTGTGATGCAGTAGCGCGTGCACTTCCCACAGCTTGTACACTTCTTGTAGTTGACGACGGGGGCTGCATTCCCTCTTTGGGACAGAGCCCCAGAAGGACAGGCAGAGATGGCAGGACAGCGGTGATTCTGTGGGCAACGGTTTTTCTTGACGACAAGGGTCTTCTCCCCAAGTTCCTCTGAGGTTTTCCCCAAGGAGGAAAAGAACTGTTTGAAATCAAAAGCCATAGTGTATCTCCGGTGGTGGTGAGGTTGATCGGTAGGATAATTCCTACAGGACAATAGCATACAGAAAAGATGGGATAAGGTCAAATGATTGTTATTAGCAATAGTTAATTCTAGCAATTAACCATGTTTGCGCTTCCTTTCCTCTCTTCTTTTCTGTTTCTCTTGTGTCTTGCCCAGTACCGAACAAACCAGCTATAGTTTTGCTCGGGAGGAGATCAGATTGAAGAAAGTTGTCCTGGCTGAAAAGCCGAGTGTTGCTAGAGAGCTTGCACGGGTACTGAATTGTTGGAAACGCGATAAGGGGTACATCGAGGGTCCTGACTACATTGTCACCTGGGCCTTGGGGCATCTGGTGGAGCTTGCCCAGCCGGCAGCCTACAGCGAAAGCTTCAGACGATGGTCCATACGGGACCTGCCTATGCTTCCCAATACCCTCAAGCAAGAGGTGATCGCCCAGAGCGAAGACCAGTATGCCGTGGTGAAGGCCCTTCTGAACCGCAAAGACGTCGATGGTGTCGTCATAGCTACCGATGCAGGAAGGGAAGGCGAGCTTGTCGCCCGCTGGATCATGAAATTGTCAGGGTATGAGGGCCCGGCAAAGAGGCTTTGGATCAGCAGCCAGACCGATAGTGCCATCAGTGAAGGCTTTGCCAACCTCAAGGATGCTTCGCTGTATGAAAACCTCTACAGCGCAGCCGAAAGCAGGGCTGCCGCCGACTGGTATGTGGGTATGAACGTGACACGTGCCCTTACCTGCCACTATGACGCCAAACTCTCAGCGGGCAGGGTCCAGACCCCGACTCTGGCCCTCATGACGAGCCGTGAGGATGAGATCGAAAGTTTTGCCGGTCAGTTCTACTGGACACTGAAGGCTGACTTCGGATCCTTTTCCGCCTCACACTACACACCAGACGATACCATTCGTATCAAGAGCGAGGAGACAGCCAAACACCTCGAGGCCTCCTTGGTCGGTAAGGAAGGTCTCATCACCAGCTTGGAAACGGTGGAGAAGAATGAACAGCCTCCTTTGGCATACGACCTCACTGAACTGCAGCGTGATGCGAATAACCACCTGAACTTCAGTGCTAAGGAGACTTTAGACACGTTGCAGAGACTGTATGAGCAGTATAAGATCGTGACCTACCCAAGGACCGACAGCCGCTACATAACCACTGACATCGTTGCGACCATACCCCAAAGACTTCGTGCTCTCAGCCTTACCCCCTTCGCCCCCCTTTCCAACAGTTTTGTCCATGATGGCTTCAGGATCGACGAGCAACGCTTTGTCCAAGACCTGCAGGTCACTGACCACCATGCCATCATCCCCACCGACCAGAAGGTCGACCTCACAAAACTCTCCAAGAATGAACTTGCCCTTTGGGAACTCATCGTCATGAGGTTCCTGGAAGTTCTCAGCCCTGACTACCTCTACAAGACCACCACTCTCGTAGCCGAGGTGGAAGGGTCTCGGTTCCAGACCCGCCTCACCATCCCGACCCAACAGGGCTGGCGTGATGTGGCTCGTCTCATCGGAAGGCGCAGTGCAGAGGCTCTGCTTGAAGACGATGAACCCTTCAATGCAGACTTGCTCAATCTGAAGGAAGGGGGCTCTGTTGCCATAACCTCGGTGAAAACCAGGCGTATGGCAACAGCAGCACCCAGCCGGTACACAGAAGCAACCCTGCTATCTGCAATGGAGCATGCAGGGCGTCTGGTAGAGGATGTGAAGCTCAAGAAACAGTTGGGCAATGGCTTGGGCACCCCTGCCACCCGTGCGGATATCATCGAGAAGCTTATCAACAACCACTACGTCGACCGACAAGGCAGGGAGCTGGTTCCCACACCCAAGGGTAGGGAAGTGGTACGGCTTGCACCTGATCTGCTGTGCAGTGCCCACCTTACAGGAAAGTGGGAAGCGCGACTTTCCCGTATTGCAGAGGGCAAGGAGGACAGTACCCTCTTTATCGAGGATATAAAGGCCAGTACCCGCGACTTGGTGAAGCAGGTCATCTCCAGTGGAGAGACCTACGCTCCCCAGTTCAAGGAGTCAAAGACCTGTCCTCACTGTAAGGGTCCTATGATGAAGGTCATCGATGAGATAGGGCAGAACCACTTTATCTGCCAGCGGCTTTCCTGCTCCTATGAGGAGAAGGAGATTAAGAAACGGGTTTTTCTCGAGAGTGTTGAAGAAGCCCTTCCTACTGTTGTCGTTAAGGTTGTTGCCAAACCTAAGGTGAGTGTGCTCTCTGCTCCAAAGAAAAAGCTCGTGGTGAAGAAAGCTCTCCCTAAAAAGAGTGCCATGCAAGGGTATTCCTTACCCGATGACCACACTATCCAGCCAGGTAAGAAGAATTACACCTGGGAGACTGTCATTGAGGTGGTACGTCCGAGCAAGCTTACCTACCAGAGGGACAATCGTCCAAGCAGACCAAAAAACAGAGAAGATCGTCCATGGGGTAACAGTAATGCACCTTCAGCTGTGGTTAACGAGTCCCCTAGTGCAGGAGGTACCTTTGCAGACTTTATGAAGGCGAGTGAAGAGCGAAAGAAACGGGATGCAAAGAAAAAGAAATAAAGCAACAATGATGTTATAATAAAAACATTCTGTTATGCTATAGACGACAATGTGTTATTTCTGATAGTCTACTTTCATGTTGGAGGCATCATGAAAGTAGCTATAGTCGGATATGGAAAGATGGGAAAGCTCATACGCAGGGAAGCCCTTGGCCTAGGCCATGAAGTGGTTGCTGTGATCGACCCGGTAGCACAAGATCCTGAAGTCACCGATTCGCACCTTGATGCTTCTACGCTCAACGGATGCACAGTGGCTATTGATTTTACCCACCCCTCTGTGGTAGTGGACAATATTGTCCTCTATGCCCGTCTGGGCATCCCCGCAGTCATTGGGACTACCGGTTGGTATGATCAGGTTGCACAGGTCAGGGAAGCCATTGACGAACAATCGTGTTCTATCATCTACAGTGGCAACTTCTCCCTTGGCGTCGCCCTCTTCTTCCAAGTGGTCAAATATGCATCCCATCTCTTTGGCAAAAGCGGTCTCTACGACCCCTTTATCCAAGAGACGCATCATGCCCAGAAGGCAGACAGCCCCTCAGGAACGGCAGTGATGCTCGCCCAGATGGTGTTGGACAACACCCCAGACAAGACTTCAATCTACTCGGATACCTTGCACCGAAGGCGCGAGGAGGACGAAATTCATGTCGCCTCAGTGAGAGGTGGCTCGGTGCCTGGGACCCATACAGTAACGTTTGACAGTCAGGATGACACCATAGAGCTGACCCATCGGGCACGGTCCCGAGAGGGTTTTGCGACCGGTGCCCTTAAGGCTGCCTCGTGGATAACCGATGGCAGGAAAGGGTTCTTTACCCTAGATGCCATGCTCGAAGACGTATTTTTACAACGGGAGAGTGTACAGTGAGAAAAGATATCAGTTTCAAGGGAGTATTTACCGCGTTGATAACCCCTTTCACCAAGAAGGACTTATTGGACGAGGATATGCTCCAGCAGATTATCGAGACGCAGATCGAATCTGGGGTTTCCGGCCTGGTCCCCTGTGGCACTACCGGCGAAAGCCCGACCCTCAGCCATGACGAACATGACAGGGTCATCGCCCTCACCGTAAAGTATGCCGCCGGCAGGGTCCCTGTCATCGCCGGCACAGGATCGAACGCCACCAGCGAGGCTGTGAGACTATCCCGACATGCCCAGGATGCAGGAGCCGATGCTGTCCTTCTGGTCAACCCCTACTACAACAAACCTACCCAGAAGGGTCTGTTTATGCATTTTAGGGATATAGCTGACAATGTGGACATTCCTTGCATCCTCTACAATATCCAGGGGCGCACAGGGGTGAATGTCGAAACCTCCACGATGCAGGCCCTCAGCAAGGCCTGTCCCAATATTGTCGGAGTAAAGGAAGCCAGTGGGAGCCTCGCTCAGATGAAAGCCGTCATAGAGGCCACCCATGGAGCCTTCCATGTTCTCAGCGGCGATGACAACCTTTGCCTTGACCTGATCGAAATGGGTGGTGATGGCGTCATCAGTGTAGGGTCGAACATGTGTCCTGCATACATCTCTAAGATGGTGGCTCTTGCCCTTTCTGGAGATATGCCAGGGGCAAGGGCAATGGAGGCCAACTTGTCTGCCTTCTTCAAGGCCTGTTTCCTTGAGACCAACCCCATTCCCATCAAGACTGCCATGGCACGCTATGGTTGGTGCCAGGAATCCTTCCGCCTTCCAATGTGTACCTTTGAGAATGAAGAGAACCGCGCAAAGCTCTATGCTGAGCTGGACAAGCTGGACGCACTTGGTGCCTTGACGAGGAGAGTCTAGAGATGGCTACGATAAACAAGAATTTCGAGAAACTGGCAAGTGGATATCTGTTCCCTGAGATTGCCAGAAGGACTGCCTCTTGGCAGAAGGATAATCCAGGTATAGAGATTATGCGCCTCGGCATTGGCAATACCACCGAAGCGCTTCCCCCTGCTGTATGCGCAGCCATGCACGAAAAGATTGAAGCCCTGTCAGAGCGTTCCACCTATAGTGGCTATGGCGATGAGCAGGGCGATACCTACCTCAGAGAAGCTCTGGTAGCGTACTACGGGCGTTATGGAGTCGAGCTTGACCCAACGGAGTTCTTTGTCAGTGACGGAGCAAAAAGTGATGCTGCAAACCTGCAGGATATCTTCGGCAAGGATAATGTCGTAGCAATACAGGACCCCGCCTACCCGGTCTATGTCGACAGCAATGTGGTCGCTGGAAGGACCGGTCTCTTTGACAAGGAAAGTGGACGCTACAACGGCTTTGTCTACCTCAAGAGCAATGAGGAGAATGGTTTCATACCCTCTCCTCCTGATGAGAAGGTGGACCTGATATACCTGTGCAGCCCCAACAACCCTACCGGCTCTGTTGCGACAAAAGAGCAGCTCAAGGCCTTTGTCGACTATGCGATCAGGAACAAGAGTGTCATCATCTTTGATAGCGCCTACAGCGAATATATCACCGAGGAGGGATACCCTCGCTCGATCTATGAAGTGGAAGGTGCAGAAAAGTGTGCCATCGAGATAAACAGCTTCTCCAAATTCTCCGGCTTTACCGGAGTGAGACTGGGATGGACCATCGTTCCCAAGGCACTGGAGTGTGAGGATGCTCCTTCTGGAGTGCTCAACGCTCTTTGGAACAGGCGTCAGTGCACCTTCTTCAACGGGGCAAGCAATATCGCCCAGGCAGGTGGATTTGCAGCCCTCAGTGGCGATGGATATGCACAGAGTAGGGCCTTGGTCGACTACTATATGGAGAATGCCCGTATCATAGGTGAAGGTTTGAAAAAGGTAGGCCTTACCGTCTATGGTGGGGTAAACAGCCCTTACATCTGGGCGAAGACCCCCAACAATATGCCTAGCTGGGCCTTCTTCGACCTGTTGCTGGACACCTGTCATGTGGTGGTCACCCCAGGCTCTGGCTTCGGCCCTGCAGGGGAGGGCTTTGTACGGGTCTCATCCTACGGACATCGTGAGAATGTGATACAGGCAATGGCTTCAATTGAGGAGAACCTAGCGATATGAATGAGAAAAACCTACCCCTGACCTCAGAACGGCTACAGACCCTGGCCGAGAATATCCCCACCCCTTTCTATCTGTATGATGAGAAGGCGATAGTGGAAAATGCCAGAGATTTCAATCGTCTGTTTTCCTGGGCCCCGGGTTTCCGTAACTACTATGCCGTCAAGGCCTGTCCCAACCCGAGCATCCTCTCCATCCTGAAGAAGGAGGGCTTTGGTAGTGACTGCTCCTCCTTGCCTGAGATACTGCTGAGTGAAGCGAGCGGCATCACAGGTGAGAACATCATGTTCACCAGCAACAATACCCCTCCTGAAGAGTTCGCCGCCGCCTACAAGGCAGGGGCCATCATCAACCTCGATGACATAACCCATATCGATACCATGATCGAAGCCTTGGGAGAAGTTCCCTCTCTGATATGCTTCCGATACAATCCCGGTCCCCAGCGTACTGGTAATGCCATCATCGGCAACCCGATCGAGGCCAAATACGGGCTTACCTCGGAGCAGATCGTCGATGCCTATAGGATCATGAAGAAGAAGGGATCCAAGCGTTTTGGCCTGCATACCATGGTTGCTTCCAACGAGCTTGACGGCACCTATATAGTGGAGACTGCACGGATGCTCTTCGAGCTCTGTGTGAAGATTCAGGAAGAGGCTGGTGTCCGCCTTGAATTCATAGATATGGGCGGTGGTATCGGCATCCCCTACAAGCCTGAACAATCTGCTATGGACCTTGAGGCTGTAAGTGAGGGTGTGCATGAGCTGTATAAGCAAATCATAGTCCCGGCGGGACTCGACCCCCTCAATATTGTCTTTGAGTGCGGAAGGGTCATTACCGGCCCTTATGGCTACCTGGTGAGTAGGGTCCGACATGTGACGAGCAAGTATAAGGAGTATGTGGGCATTGATGCTTCCATGAGCGACCTCATGAGACCGGCTCTCTACGGTGCGTATCACCACATCACTGTCCTTGGCAAGGAAGAGCATAAGAGCGATCATGTCTATGATGTGACAGGTTCCTTGTGTGAGAATAATGACAAGTTTGCCATCGATAGGGCCCTGCCTGAGATTGAGCAAGGAGACCTTTTGGTCATTCACGATGTGGGTGCACATGGGCATGCAATGGGGTTCAACTATAACGCAAAGCTGCGACCTGCTGAGTACCTCTTGCACCCTGATGGTTCTGCTGTCATGATCCGTAGGGCTCAGACCTATGACGATTATGTCGCAACACTCCGTTTTGACGGGGCAGAGGTTGTGCTCTGATGCATCGTTTTACCCTACGTGTCTATTATAGCGATACCGACTGTGGTGGCATTGTCTACCACGCCCGGTATCTGGATTTTGTCGAGCATGCACGCACTGAGTTACTCAGGGATATCGGCATCGCGACAAAACAGACAGGATCGCATCGGGCTCTCATGGAGCAGGAGATGGCACTGGTAGTGAAGTCGGCAAACATCGATTACCAGAGCCCTGCCTATCTTGATGACCTTTTGACGGTCGAGACAGAGATAGAGACTTCAAAACGCTTCTCCATCGTATTCCGTCAGACAGTCAAGAGAGAAGGGGAGACGCTGTGTGTTGTCCTGGTCAAGGTCGCTGCAATAGACACCACCACCATGCGCCCCAAGCCTATGCCTGAATGGTTTGTCCCTGCATTCAGTGAGCTGTAGGGCCCAAGGCTCTTCTCCCGATTGCGTTGAATAGAGAATATTGATGCACCCTTTCTGCCTCCAGGAACTCAATCACACCCTACTTTCCTTGTAGGGTGCTTTTTTGTCTATAGCTGGCTCGGGGGAAAAGGTGCACAAGCGAAGTGCTTCTACATGATCGGCATATTTACCAGGATGGTGGTGCTTCCCAGGCTTCCCAGTTTTGCATGGCTGACAATGATATCATAGCGGTGTGAACCTGCCTTGGGAACTGAAGTGTAGGAGAAGCCGTCCCCGACCACAGGTTCCCCTTCACAGAACCAGGAGGCGATGAGCTGTCCTGCCTCTACGCCCTGCAGGTTGCTAGGAGTAAAGGTAAGGGTGACGTTTGCCCCTACAGTTGGTGATGTCGGGGTGCAGGTCACCGTCCCTCCTATGGGCATCATGGTGTCGTTGGTGACTGTCATGGTAAAGATGGTGGAGCGGTCTCCCATCTTCATCTCCAGAGCTCCTGTTGTGGTGGTGCCGGGTATGATGCGTACAGCCTCGGTACAGCCACTGACCAGTACATTCTGGCTATAAAGCTTGGAGCTGAGCATGTACGATCCTGATGGGAGGTTTGTGGCAAGGCTGGCAGTCCCTGTGGTCTTATCAAGGGTAGGATCGGACAGGGAAACGCTCTCCCCTTGTTGGTTTGTGATGCTCAGTTCCAGACGCACGTCAGAGGCCACCTGCTCAAGACTCCAGGAGTAGGCGACAGACAGACTCCCATCGCCTACCAGCTCTGTCAGGTTTATAGTTGCAGAACTGGTTGCTGATGAGAGCATCGTAGCAAGGGACCCTTGGGCTAGGATGGCTCCTGTGCTGTTCCGGGCTTGGGCTGTGATGGCCCACTTGCCCATGAGCAGCTGTCCCAGTGTCACAGTCGTTGATGAGCCTGTCACATCAACAGTTTCGTTGTTGGGACCATTGCCAAAGATCCTGTACTCGGCGATGGTCATGGATTCAGGGGTCGGAAGCAGGCTTCTTTCTTGCGTTGTAAACTTTTCACAGGCAAACCGGACCACCAGGTCGGTATGGGTGGCCTTGCTGTCATCGCAGCTGGTAAGGAGCAAGAGAGCGACAAGAGGGATAAGAAATAGTCTTTTCATGGGAATCTCCTAAGAATATGTTTGATCCTTAAGGAGAAGAACGGTCTTGTTCACTTCAATTGGGTATTGGAGAAAGTTGTCGCTTTGTCTATACTGGAAAACATTGGAGATTTGATATGGAAGAAACAATGGTGGTCAGAGTAACAGGGGGGGATATTGAGCGAGCCCTTCCCCTTCCATTGCAAGCCTACTGGGGTGGGGCGGAAGATGTGAAGGCCTCGGTAAGGCTGGTCCATGAGGGAAGATCCCTACACCTCAGGTTCTCCATTCAGGAACCACAGCTCAGACGCATGTGCACCGAGCATAACCAAAATGTCTATACAGACAGCTGTATGGAGATTTTTCTCCAACGCGAAGGGGAGACCGAATATGTCAACTTTGAGTTCAGCGCCAGTACCAAGGCTCTTGTAGGGCGTGGGAAACAGCGTGGTGGGCGTATGCTCTATCCCTCTTCTGTCATTGACCAGATTCCCATATCGCTTACCCTGCTTGAGAATAATGCCAACCAAAGCCGTTACCGCCTTGATGTTTCGATAGACCTTGTCCTGTTTGGCCTTATGAAGGAAGAGGAGACAACCTCGTTCATCAGGCTGAAGGGAAACATCTACAAGTGTGGTGACAAGCTTAAAGAGCCGCATTATCTCTGCTATGCACCTATTGGGACACTGAAGGCGGACTTTCATACCCCTTCCTATTTCGTCCCCTTCAGGTTTCTCTGAAAGGGAAGCTCATTTTCATCACCGCAGGAGGACCTAAAGCCCTTGTATGGGCCTATGCTTGGCTTACGCCCTTGATCCTATGCTCTTGTACTGTTTGGGTTCCAGTTTTCCTTTCCAACCAGGGCCTCTTCACCTATGAGTTTCTCCAGTGCGAGATGAGCAAGGTGCTGTCCAAAGATTGCAGTGATGGTAGGAAGGCTTCCCAACACGTTTCGCCTCCGTCCCCGGTCGCAGATCTGTTCGTTGAAATCTGCATGCTCTTCCTCTTCAGGCCTCTTGTAGGTAAAAATCACAGGCTCTGATGAGAATACAACCTCAATGCCCCTTCCAATCCCTCGTTTTCGCAAGTTTGACCGCACCTGTTTGGCAAGTGGGCACCCGAAGCTGTCCATCAGGTCCCCTGTCCTTATCAGGGAGGGATTCCTTCGTAGGGCAGCACCCATGCTGCTTACGATGGGAATCTGCTTCCTAAAAGCCGTTTCCAACAGGGCGCATTTGGGGCTGAGGGCGTCTATGGCATCGATTACCAGGTCCACATCATCGGTGAAGATCTGCTCGACTGTCTCGTTTTGGACAAACAGGTGGAGCTCTTCAACAACGCAATGGGGATTTATCGCCTTGATGCGCTCCCTCGCCACCTCTATCTTGGGCAGTCCTATGTTCTGGTGAGTTGCCAGGATTTGGCGGTTGAGGTTGGTGATGCTGATCAGATCGAAATCAACGAGGCGCACGGCCCCTACACCACAACGGACAAGGGATTCCAGACACATACCACCCACTGCGCCCAAACCGACCAGCACTACCTTCTTAGTATGCAGATTTTCAATTGCCTGCTCACCGAGGAGGCGCGTTATTCGTAAGAATTGCTCTTTTTGCATAGTTATTCCTTATCAGAGTCTCCCCATCCTTATGCATAAGACGCCCAACCAGGGCGTACTGTGCTTCAATGGCTTGGATGTAGGGTGTCTCTTGCATGGTTTTTTTGTCATAGTCGGTTTCAATGGCAAAAGGGAGAAGAGCTAATTCTTCTATCCTTTTAACCAGTCTTGTATGTTCGATCCCTGGAGCCAAAGAGAGAATACACCCCTTTTCAGCGGCTGCCCTTGCTGTCTCCATGCTTGCGCTAAAGCCATGCCAGAGGATGGGGGGTATACGGTTTCCCGCTCTTTCCAGGCAAGAGAGAAACAGAGCGTCAGATTGCACGACATGCACGGTGACACTTCTGTTCATGGAGAAGGCGAGGTCCAGTGCTCCAAGTAAGAACTTCTGTTGACCTTCCAAGTCTCCAAAGCGCTTGTCAAGTCCTACTTCCCCGATCTGCAGGAGGGGATGGGTTTCTAGCATTGAGCCCATCTCATAAAGGGCAGGCAACGGCCTGTCAGCCAGGGCCCCTAATGCGCCGATTGCAGGTAAGGGTAGGTTTGCCACCTTTTCCCACTCATCCTGGTGGGAGGTGCAGTAAAGGGCGTCATGTGGTTCTTTTTCGCCTGTCAAGTGGCGATGTGCGTCAAACATACGGTATCCTAAAACCTTCAGTGGCCGTTGGTCAAGTTAGAGTACCAGAGCAATGTAGGTTACCAGTATGCTGATGAGAATGGGGAATATCATGCCACCTTTGGTGTATGCGATGAGAAAGGATGAGGCAATGCCGGCAAGCCCTGCATACCACTGTGGCGAGAAGTCCAGGATGACACCAGGAAATACCAGAGGCCCAAGGGCGGCTATGGGCAACAGGCGCATGCACCTCCCTACAAATGGGGGAAGCTTGTTCAGGAATTTCGCATAGTAGGGCAGGACTCGTACACCAAAGGTTGCCAGCGCAGTAGCAAGGATATAGACAAAGACTGGGAGGTTCTCTTTCATGGCAGAGCTTCCGGTTCTGTGATGATGAGGGCTCCCAATAGTGAGGCACTCAGCATAGAGAGAACAAAAGCCCAACCACTTCCCACATTGAGGCCGAGAATGAGAATGGAGTTCATGATCGCTGAAAATCCGGCGATAACGAGCACCATAATCCCTTTCTGGCGTAGCTCCTGGGCAAAGAGAGAGATAAACATGGCATAGAGGGTGACCCCCACTGCCATCTGCAACTCAGATGAGAGTACCATCCCTATAAGGAAGCCAAGGGCTGTACCGCTCACCCAACCGAGATAAGAAACCCCTTCCAGGCCTGCCATGTAGGGCCAGGAGAGCTTTTGGTTGTGCAACACCGCTACGGAGAACACTTCGTCGGTGGTGCCATGGGCTAGCAAGAGGCGTTTGGGGCCATGAATTCCGTCCTCCAGCTTACTGTTGAGGGCAGCTCCCATAAACAGGTAACGTAGGTTGATCAGCAGGACCCCTATGAAGATTTCCAAAATAAGAGACCCTGATGCGAGAAGGTTAATGGCCAGGAACTGCCCGCTACCGGCAAAGTTGGTTACAGAGAACAGCACAGCCTCCCAAATTTTCAGCCCCACATCCCTGCAGACAAGCCCGAAGGCCATCGCTGTGGGAAAGTAGCCCACACAGATGGGGAAGCCTTCACGTACACCTCTTCTGAAGGTGAGACTCTCTTGCTTGTCGCTGGATTTCATATACAGGATAGTATTGCTTTGGCCCTTTCTCTGCAAGGGGCGATTGTGGTACACTTTTTCCCATGGGGGATGCACATGGGCATATATCTGGCAAACACAGGACTTGAACTCCTGATTAAAGGCACTTCACTTGACGAGGAGCAGTTGCTCATCTGGTTTCGGGAAGCGAAAAGGATTCCTGCAGTGCAGGGAGCCTACTACAGCAAGCTGTTCGACAGTGGCCTTGAACTGGTCTTCCGCAGTGTGAAGCAAGACGATGACCTCCAAATAGCGGGCATTGATATGCATATGAGCGGTGGATGCCTGTGGATGGCGAAGCCTCTTTCTCGCGTAGGGGTGGGAGAAGCCCTTGCTGTCTCGCTGCTGATGACCAACGCCGATGAGACATCTGCCTTTATCGCAGACCTTATCCATGCTGCGACCCTGGAGAGGATAGACGAGGATTCTTCGCTCTCCCTACAGGTATGTGCCTTTCCCCAGTCCATGGATGTCTACGACAGTCGGGCTTCCTATGAAGAGGCTACCGAACAGAATGCGCGCCTTGATGACCAAAAGCTTTTGCCCTTCAACTACATCATGGCCCGTGATGAGAGCCTTGACCAGAAGAGTCGTGACAACTATGCCGAGCATGAGAAGCTTATGGTTTTCGCTGCCCCTGTCCTCCAGGTGGAGGAGCGCGAACATGGCTACAAGGGGACCTCCTGCATGGTGGCGACCGTCGCCACCGAGATGGGGCACCTTGACCTTGTCTTTGCCCGCGATCAGCTTTCAAAAGTTCTAAAGAAGGGCTCCTATGTGGTATGCAGCTGCATCATCAGCGCTGATGTCCTTACCTCATAGGCTTGATCACACTACATCCAAGGGGAGCTCTTTTTGATGAGAAATACATACAAAGACTTTCTGGCTTAGAATCGTTTTGTCCAAGCATGACAGTAGGGCAGGCTTCCCTTACGCTCATAATAGTCCTGGTGATAGCCTTCTGCTTCCCAGAACTTTGCTGCAGGGCGTAGTGTCGTTGCTATCTTCATGCCCTTGTCCTCTAGGATGGTAATGAGCTTGACTGCAGTGTCGAACTCATGACGGCTCTGATAGAAAACTGCCGAAAGGTACTGGTTGCCGATATCAGGGCCCTGACCATTTGTCTGGGTAGGGTCGTGGATCTCAAAAAAGTACTTTGCAAGCTCCTCATAGGAGATGATCTTGGGATTGTAGAGCACCTCGACAGCCTCGAGGTGTCCGCTTCTCTTGGATAGCACATCCTCATAGGTCGGGTTCTCGATCATGCCTCCGGTGTACCCGGAGGTTGCCTCGTATACTCCCTCGACACTTTCAAAGAGGTGCTCGACACCCCAGAAACATCCGCCTGCAAAGACTGCCCGCGCCTGGGGAGAACCTTCCTTGAAGACCATGGATATGGAGTTGACACAGTGGCGTGTATCCTTTTCGGTGAATCCCTCACCTAGGAACACATGCCCGAGATGGCCGTTGCAGGTTGCACAGACTATCTCAGTCCTCGATCCGTCGGCATCGCTTTGCCTGTCAACGGCGAAGGGGAGTTCCTCATCAAAAGAAGGCCACCCGCAATTTGATTCAAACTTGTCCTCCGATGCATAGAGAGGCGATCCACACAGCCTGCAGTAGTAGGTGCCTTCCTCCTTGTTGTCGGTATATTCGCCTGTGTAGGCTCGCTCAGTCCCCTTGTTGATGATGACTTGCCTCTCTTGGGCATTAAGTTTCTTCAGTAAGGACTGGTCTATGGGTTTGAACTGGAATCGTTCACTTGTCATTTCTGGTATGTTCATAGGTTGTACCTCTGGTTCCTGTTGTTTTGAGGCGACGCGCATTGCCGGTAGGGCAACTGCTAAGAGAACCGCAAAGATGGCTATAATGAGAAATACTCTTGTTAGGTTCATAGTATCTCCTTCGAACGAATCCTAACATGAAACCTCTTGCATTTCTACTACCAGAACGTGAATATGATAGCAGAAGTCTGCCTTTTGTACTGTTGGTATGGTTCATACTTCTGTTCTGTAATGCGCTTGGTAAAAATGGTGGATCTGATAAATAGAAGAGTGAGGGCAAGGGGCCCTACCAGACTCCAGTTGAGGAGGTCCCCGATCGCCAGTGAAGAAAAAATATAGATGCAAAACCAAACCTCCAGTTCCCCCAGATAGTTGGGATGGCGGCTCCGTGCAAAGAGACCGCTGGAATAAAAGCCCCTCTGGTACTGCTCTTCCCACTTTGCTCGTCTGGGAAGCAAGGTGAGATACGTGAGCCCCTTGGCTCGGAAAAGGAGGCAACGCCTCCTCTTTCCAGGGCTTGCCCTGGGGTATTGATACCTTTCATTCTATAGATATGGTAACGAACCATACTCAGGTTTTACCCTAACAGGAATGCTCTCTCTACCTTACAATAGCCTAATCATCCATTTCTGTTCTTTTACGCATAGGTAAGATATCCTACCATAAGGGAGGCGAAACCGGCGTTAGAGCAGAATGCTCTTGACCGATGGGTAAGTGGAGAAAGGATACCTTTTTTCTGGCTATTCCAGACAATCGTCTACAGTGAAATTCTAATCCACTGTTATATACCATGTGAAAGGTGCAGATAAAGTATTCACCTATATCTCTGAACACTTCGATTCCAGAGTGTTGAACTCGACAACCTGCTTATGTTTTCGTATTGGGACCTTTTTGGAAGTAAAGGGAGGAATTTCTTGCCGATACCATGGCAACCTTAGTTTGCCTTCTCTGATTCTTTTAGAATTTACAGTAGTTACAGGCAAAAAAACATGATAGTCTCATGCATACATGTAGGGGGCACTCTTGTAAAGAGATGGTGGGCTCCCCATGAGAATCCTTACTGTGGGATTGGTACATATACCCTAAGGTGATGAAAGAGATGATCAAGATTGGGCTTTGTGATGATGACAGGGGAGAACTTGTCAAGACACGAAGAAATTGTATGTCCTATGCTGCAAAACATCCGGATTGTGATATTAGGATCAGTACGTTTGAAGATGCTACTAGTGTAGTGTCCCATATAGAACAGCAAGGTAGTTTTGACATCATGGTCTTAGATATTTATATGCCGGGTATCACCGGTATAGAGTTGGCAGAGTCCCTGAGAAAGAGCGATGATGCATGTGAGATTATCTTTCTGACCACATCCGTCACCCACGCAATCGAGGCTTTTTCTTTGAATGCGACCCATTATATCTTGAAGCCATATATGATAGAACAGTTTGAATCTGCGTTGACCAAGGCTTTTTCTCAGCTTGCAAGGCGGAAACAAGCAACCATAACGTTGAAGTCGTCACTTGGTTTGCATAAGGTTTTGTTTGCAGATATTCTGTATGCAGAAACAGAGAAACATATGCAAAATATTCACGTATCAGGTGGAATGGTCCTGCATGTACGCATAACCTCCCTAGAACTGTATGACAGACTCTCCCATGATACAAGGTTTTATAAATGTGGAAGCACGTATATTCTCAACTTAGGGAAGATTAAAGAAATAACTGTTCGCACAATTTTGCTTGATAATGGTGAGCAGCTTCATATGGTACGCCGGCAGTATGCAACCCTCATTGATAGGTATACCCGTTATTCCGTGAAGGGAGTGTGAAAATGGATTATTCCGCCATTTTCATTCCAATGCTCACTCTGTTGATTTCGCAGGCAATAGTTTTGGATTTGGCACGATTTCGGTTTCCCCGAAAAAAGGTAGTTCTTATCCTTGCCATTGAGTTAGGTGTTCTGGTGATCGTAAGTAGTGCTGTACTCATTCTTGCCGGACTTGCCATGTATGCAAGGTGGTATGTCCTGATCTTAGTCATCCCTTCTTACACTACGTACATTTATACTTCCAAGTATCGTGATGGACGTGATATGTTCACTATTGTAACAACGATATTCATAAGCTTCTTTATCTCAATTCCAGCGATGTGGTTTTCTCGTTTCAATGGAAGTGGGTATTGGCATTACAACTTTGCACGAATTGTGCTGGCCTCCATAGTATTCGTTTTTATTCATTATGTTTTTAGGAAGAGCTATTTGCTTGCTCAAGAAGAGATTGATAAAGGATGGGGAGTCTTTAGCATTCTTCCCTTTCTTGGTTCTGTGGTGTTGTATTATACCTTTGTAAGATATGGGAGACGTGGAAGCTTCATCGAGGTTCTGTATGCTACCTCTGCAACCATGGTTATCATGGTTGCAGTGTATGCAGTTATCTTTTATATGTTTCAGCAACTCCATGAAAAATATATTGTACTCGAGCAACAGCGCATACTGGCAATGCAGAACAAGGCACAATTTGAACAGTATCTCCTGTTTAAGGAAACCTCTGAAACGATGAACCGGCGATGGCATGATTTGCGACATACCACACAGGTGATGATTGAGCTTCTCGAATCAGGAGATACAGATACAGCCCTCAGTAATTTGAAAGACCAGATGGGCATGAGCTCTTATACCTATGAGGAGTACTGTCAGCATCCTGCTGTAAACAGTATCCTTTGCCTTTGGGCAGAGCGCTCGCGAAAGGAAAATATTTTACTTTCTATAGTGGCTAATGTTCCAGCGACCCTTGAGATAGAGTCGGTCGAATTGTCTGCATTGTTTGCTAATGCCATTGAGAATGCCTATTATGCCTGTATGGAACTCCCAGACGATGTAGAGAGGTATATTAAGGTGGAAGCTCATTATAATGGTAAACGCCTGGCTATTGGTATTACCAATACTTGTCGTGACAGTGTCCGTTTTGAAAACGATATGCCAATCTCTTCAAAAGAGGGTGGTGGTATCGGTACCCTAAGTATGCTCTATACGGTCAAGCGCTTTCATGGTGCTTATACCTTTTCAGCAGAGGATGGTCTGTTTTCCACGAGATTTGTCCTTAATGTGTAGCCTAAGCAGTGTGAAACAGGTAGAAGTGTTGGCACTATTCCAAGGTCAGTGCTTTTTCCCTATCCGTATTGTGGCTTACTAAGAGGTCAAGGCTAGAGATATCTACTTTCAAGATCTAGACATGCTCGCTCGGTAAAGTGTACTGATCCTAATCTTGTGAGTAGGACACAAAAAAATCCTGCAAGGAATAAAATTCCTTGCAGGATATATCGGGCTGGGCGGATTTGAACCGCCGACCCCGTGTCCCCCAGACACGTACGCTAAACCCCTGCGCTACAACCCGAAAATATATCGGTTACCCGACAGGAAGGAACAATATCATAGAAGGGTTTTAGTGTCAACGAATGGGAGAAATGTCATATGATTCTTATGGAATTTCAGTAATGCAAGCAACTAGTATTAGATAGCTGTAGTCAATGTGAAAAATATGTTGTACCTTAAGACAAAGTATGTAGGAGATCAGTATGGCACAAATGACGAAACTAGCACTCGCTCAATCGCTAAAACAACTCATGGCGGAGCGTACACTCGATAAGATAACCGTCAAAGAAGTGGTGGCCAGATGTGGAGTCAACCGCCAGACTTTCTATTATCATTTCCGTGACATCTACCACCTGTTGGACTGGATGTTTGCCAATGAAGGACAGGAGTTTGCCAAAAAGTATCCCGATATCCATAAGGCAGATGACGGACAGACAATACTACGTTCGTTATGCACCTATCTGCAAGACAACCGGATTGTGATGCTGAACATCTATAACAGTCTGGGCAGGGAGTTGCTTGACAGGTATCTTTGTCGTGAAACAGTAACTCTGCTCACCAACTCTTTGCAGGATCGCTCTGATAGGGCAGGGGTGAAAGCAGAACAGCTTGCTTTTTTAATAAACTTCTACAAACATGCTTTTGTTGGTGCAACGCTTGATTGGTTTCAGACAGGGATGCCTGGGGAAACAGAGCAAATTGTTGCCCAATTTGCTCCGATTCTCAAAGGGACCTTTGATTCAGCCATGAAAAGAATGGCAAATAGCTAGTGATATGGGTTTTTTCTACTGAACGAAATAATCAATACTTGAAGAAACGCCTTCTATAGCGTACACTGTTATAAATTTGATTGGTAAAAAGAGAGTGTTCCATGAACCATATGAAAAAAAACGGTAAGCGAACGATAATTCTAGCCTTGATAGCCTTATTTGTATCATTGTCGAGTATGTATGCGTATCAGTTCTCTCCTTTGGAGCAGGTTTTTCAGCCAACTGGGGCAGAGAGCACGAAGACTTACACAATCGTAAATGATAGCAATGACTCAATTGCTATCAGCATATCTGCACTCATCAGGGATCAGGATAGTCAGGGTGGTGAGATAAATTCACCGGCAGACGCATATTTCTCCATTGTGCCTAACAAGCTTGTGGTACCTCCTCAGAGTAGCTGGGTTGTTCGTGTACAGTATCGTGGACCAAAAACAGTCACTAACGAGCTCTCCTTTCGCCTGAAAGCTGAACAGATTCCTTATTCACAAGGAAAGAGCAGTACCGACAAGGGTATGTTTAACTTTCTGTATATCTATACCACAAGTCTCTATGTACAACCCTCTAGGGTTGTTGAAAACGTTGCTGTCAGATCGATAGCACCAACTTCAGCAGATGATGGTTCGCCCACTATGGCTGTCACACTCGTCAATATGGGCACCGTTCACCAGCTTTTGGTATCAGGTATTCTTGAGGTCAAGGACAGCAGAGGCAACTCTGTCATATTGCAGGGCGCTGATGCACTTCCTTCCCTTGATGGTATGAACCTTCTTGCTAAAAAGACTGTTACCAAACAGATTCCTTGGCCAGAAGAATTGTCCAGAGCACCTGGGGTGACCTATCAGGCTACAATTAAATATAGCAAATAGTGGTGATCTGTCTTCCACTGCTGTCTAATAGGGTTGATTGAATATGAAACGTAAGGGGTTAGCACATGCTGTAATCTTGGGCGGGTTACTTGCATTTGTAACCCTTTTTCTTACCACCTTCCTATGGAACTGTTTTCAGGTTCCTATGACGGCTCCTCCCCAAGAGAGTGAAAAACTCATTCCTATAACTACTTTGGAACGTGAGGCCCCTCCCATCCCAGGGCTTCCTCGCTTTGCGGGTTCGCCTTCTGTACAGTATGTTGAGGAAGTATCGCCTGTTGTTGAACGTATTCCTCTTGTTGAACCTTCTCTTGGTGCGAAAGAGTACAAGCCCTCCATCCCCATGCCCCCACCGAAACATTTGATTTGGTTGCCTCGCATCCCTGAGGTTGTCAAAAAACCAGCCATTCCCAGAAGCCTCACTGTCTCCACCAAGCCGCATGTTCCTGATGTGCCTTTCATGTTTGAACCGATGGTCCTTTCTGAGGAAGAGTATGATATGTTCTTCCCTGTCATGTCGGAACCACAGGCTTTGGATGATGATTTCTTTGCTGATTTCTTTGTGGTAGGAGCGGATTCTATCGTTGCCTATGAAGATGGACTCTACTACCTGGGCCTGTATGTCAATGAAGCCTATTTTGGCGATATTGAGGTAAAGTTCGAGGGAGATGTCCAATCTGTCAATACTGCAGAACTTAGCCTGTATGTAGGGGACTACATAACCAAAGAAGCCTCAGAGCGGTTGTTTGGAGACAAGCTTGATTATCTCTCCATTGAACAGATAAATAATCGTGGCGTCGAAGCAACCTATGATAGTGCTGCCTTTACTGTCGCGTTGGACTTTGGTCTGGAAGACATGCCTGAGAGGTTGGTGAGCGTCACCGCCGCTTCCATCAACAGAAGGGAGCAGTATGGTATGAGTGGGGCTATAGTCCTCAAGCCGGCTAACCTATCCATAGCTAGTTCCTTGAGTCTCTATACCCTGTTGGATTATGCTCCATCTCCCACTTTTGTCCTGAATAATAGGCTCATCAGTCTCAGTGTATCAAACAGGCTATCTGTTTTTGGCGTTGGCATAAACTTCTCTTTCTCTGTATCCTCATCATTATCTTCTGCTACATCCTTTTCCTTGGGCTCTTGGAATGGTTTCTATGACTTTGTGGCTTCAAGCCAACGCTTGTCCTTTGGAAATGTGGGTTCAAGTTTAAGCACTACCGCAGTATCTGGATCTACCCCTTTTGGCATACAACTTGAAAAGAACTACTCCTACGGTACCGATAGGGCGAAGGGTAACCAGTTCGAATATAGAATTGTCCTGGTCGAGCACTCTAAAATTGTAATATCCATCAATGGAAATGAGCTTTTTACCAAGGATTTTCCTGCAGGAACATACCGTCTGAAGGACTTTGTCTTTACCCAGGGCGCGAACGTGGTCAAGATAGTGATCATCCCCACTGCACGCCCTGATGATGTGAAAGTAGAGTATGTTGACATGGGGTATGACTATCGCCTTCTTGGTAAGGGTGACACGCTGTATGGCTTTGGCCTTACTGTACCGAAGGTGAAATCCTCTACACAGTCTAGTGACGGTTGGACCTTCAATCTGCCTTGGTTCGATAGCCAGTACCTCTCCTACCAACTGGATAAGTTTACAGCAACCTACTGGCAGCAGATTGGGGTTTCAAACACCTTTACCTTCTCTACCGACCTTGCCTTCTCTCCTGGTGTTTTTAGTGGAACAGTAAACGGTGTTTTCGCCTCCATGGTAGGGACAAGCCAGATCCAACTTTCCCTTGGTCTGGATGAGCAGTTTGGGTGGACCTCTCCCTTCTTCTCTGGTGCGATCAACCACCGTTTCAGCGGCAGGTCTGAAACTAAGACTGGTACGGTCAACGTTGGGATCAACTTCCTGAAACCTTATCCGAGCAGCACAGCAGGTGTTGCTGATCCTCTCTCTTCCCTTGGCGGAAATCTCTCCTATAGCGGCAACCTCACCAAGGATATCCGCTTTACCCTTTCGGGCTCGATCACCCAGAGTATCGGCAAGAGCTCACCGGCATGGAATACCTCTTTCTCGACAGGTTTCTCTCCTTTCAAGGGTATGTCCCTAAACGCTACCCTTTCACTGAATGCCCTGGATAGTGACCCCTTCAATCCTGCCATGACCGCACAGATAACTGGTGGTTACTCATTCAGCCCGAAGCTCAATGCCAGTGCATCTACCAGTCAGCAGACAGACAAGAGTTTCTCGTCGGTAACCGGCAGCAGCTCTGTAGGTATCAGTTACAGACCCTCTTCCAAGGATAGCCTGAACCTGAACCTCAGTGGGTTTACGTTTGATGCACCTCAGGATCACTCGCTTGTCGCAGGATGGTCACATAGTGGTGATCTCGCTTCCTTCTCGTTGAGGCAACAGGCGTCGAACTCCTATCAGAGGATGACTACTACGTTTACTGCCAATACTTCCCTTGCCTTTGCTGATGGAGCCTTTGCCGTGGCTAAGTCGGTCAATGAGGCTTTCTTCCTGGTCAGGCCTGTTGGGGAGCTGAGAAATGCGGAGATTTCCATAGCGAGGAGTTTGGACTCATCACCGACTCCGCTGGTACGTCCTCTCGGGAGCGCCTTGTATAACAACATCTCAACAAACGCTAAGAATACCGTAGTGGTATTCTCTACAGGTTCTAGCGACTACAGCACTGGTGCATCCTTTGTGTATGAAATCAGTCCAAGAAGCCGTCAGGCCTTTAAGGCAAAGATCGATATCCAACCCTCCTTTACCATAAGTGGAGTGTTGCTGAAGAGAGACAAGACCCCGTATGAGCAGTACTCATCTCCTGTCTATTCCCTTTCCCTTTCTGAGGAAGGGAAGGAGGTTATGACGCGTAATGATTCTCTCTATCTTTTTACCGATCAGGATGGACGCTTCATACTCAGTGATGTCCTTCCTGGCGACTATCTTTTTGATCTCAAGGTAGAGGACCTCTGGTATGCTGTCAGGTTTACCGTACCTGAAGTTGAAGCTGGCAAGACCGGTAAGGATAGGGTGTTGCTCTTGGAACAGTTCTGGGTGGCAGACCCGGAGCTTGAGATGCGAATCATTGTCAAGGATGCGTTTACCCAAGAGGCAGTGGAAGAGGAAGTGGATGTCTTCGGTACAGAACTGGTTACCGGGTATGATGCAAATGTGACTCTCAATGTTGAGGAAAGGATTGATGAGGAAAAATTCTGGAAGATAATCTTCCCGCCTTTAGAACAGGACGACTGGAGTTTTGATGCATTCCTCGAGCCAGAAGTGACAGAAAATGATTTCTTCTTTGTGGAGATGGGAGATCAGGAATCCCCTCAGCAGCAGACGATCATTCTTGATTCAGAGACCATACAGAACACTCAAACCGCAACCCCCCATGGCATTCCTCAAGCCCCTTCCTTTGTAGAGGTCCAGCAGGAGGTCCCTGTCTTGGAGAGCATGGTTTCTGGCAATCTCATCCCCAGTGTTCCCTCCTTCTCCTCTGTGAGAATACAATCTGTTGATCTGTACGAATTTGAGCAGCAATCTGAAACATCAGAAAACAATGAAGAAGATTTTTCTTCCCCCTTGTATTTTCCTGAGAAGGAAGAATCAGAACAGGCCCTTTCCTTGAGTTATAGTGCTCCCTAGGTCTCTCACTTCAAGACTCACTATAATCTCTCAATTCAAACTCACTGTCAAGCGGATGCGATAATGTGTTTTAAGTTTTTCTCTCTAATAGAAAGGTTTTTTTATCAATATTCTAGAATAA
>JAEINL010000046.1 GCA_016342655.1 Sphaerochaeta sp.
TGAACCAGGAGGCTGGCAAGGTGTGCAAGAAACTTTCAGACGAAGCTCAAATGAAGAGAACTCCCCACTCTTGAGATTTGTTGATAGTGAGAAAATAACAAAGTATTTGAAGCATGCAAGGGAAATACCAAAGTCAATTCTTTCTTCAATCGTTTCAGTAACTAATCCAGATCGTTCAACAGCATACTTCAATGACTTATTGATCTCTAATGATTGGGAAGAAAAAGAAGCTGTAAAAACCCATTTTGGACTACTTAAAACAATGTTTTGTTGACTATTACAATGTCAATTGACCAAATAATATTAGGGGGGTATACCCTTAGCTCCACCTAAGGAATAAATATACATAATATTGAATATTTATGTATATTTATTCCAAAAAACTTACTTCCAATTATAGCCCTGTATGATATCTTCCATCCCACATTCCTCACCCTTTAGGCCCATTTTCGTATGAATTACTTTGCACCCAATTTTTCAGGGATTGGGGTTCCCTCATAGGGTGGCAAATCAACGCTTCATCCATAATCGGGCTTGCTCTGGGGCTCAATCACGTTCCCCCACATTCTGACTATCATCATGGGGACATAGCCATCCTCCGAGGCTTCAGCCTCGGAGAGTGGGGGGCCCCTTTCTGCTATGGCGATGGTATTTGTGCGTTCAATCATCAGGCTTCCCCCTGCATTGCAGCATGCACCTGATGTTCTTGTCCAGGAATACCCGCTCATCGAGGCCGAGGGCATCGAGAAACTGCATCTGACGGTCACTCAACGGACGAAGAAGTATCGGTTCCCCACGTTTGGGGCGTGCAACCTGGATACCGTAGAATACTGTGCTCATCATGAATGATGTGGGACGGTCGGTCGGCTTGTTGTCCCACCCTGGTAACTTTTTACCCTCATGGACGAGATACATCCTCATTTGGCGCTCCATCAGTCTCCAGATGAGCAGTGCGATGACCAGGATCATGCCCAGGGCATCAACGCGCGAGGGCTTCTTCAGGAACAGGTCATTGACCACAAGGGGATCCTTGAGAAATGAAAAATCGGCCTCCACGCCGTACTGGCCCTTGTAGGTGCGCAAAAGGGCTTTCGCATCCAGCGAGCCCTCCCCACTGGAAGGCACATTGCTCAGCAGGACAAAGCATCCTGCCTGTTCGCGAAGCAGTTGCAGCCGGTCTTCCCTGATGAGGATCTCCCAGACTAGGTCGTAATAGGTGTTTGTCGGTCGTGGACCCTCTTTCGGTGGCCTTCCACGCCTGTTCACCACAGTCTCGCGGTATGAAGCTTTCACCGTATGCAAAGGAGTCTCCATCTACGACATGGCCAGTGCCGCGGCTCTGGCATCCTTTTCACAGAAATACCTCTTCTGCACAGATTTGGTCATGGCCGTTATTTTCTTCAGGGACTGCTCCTGCTCATAGGCTATCGACTTCTACCTTCTCTTGTCTTGGGCATTGGAATGGACTACCACGGCCCTCCAAGACCTCCCCTCGATGTCTACAGAGGTCTCATGGCTCTTGTATTCAGCGGCAATACGAGTTGACTCCAGTTCTGCCAGCCTGCCTATATGGGTCCACTGCCCACTATCGACAGCACGGTCAACCGCCTGTCCACAGGTGGAGAAGTTGCGTGGCAACCTGCTGACAAAGGGAATCTCGGGTAAACGTGACAGGTTCCCTGAAGTGACCAGTGAAGAATCCGCCACATAGGTGAAAGCACCCGCACCGAGGCCGTGACGTGCCATCAGTGAGCTTATGCGACTGAGCATCCTGTTGTTCGAGCTCTTGTCAGAGCTGTTGCCGTCAAGTGTGGAGGAGAAGATCGGGACACCCCTCTCCACACATAGGAGCTCGGTCATGAACTGTTTGAGGTCCGAACGCCCATCCTTGGAGTGTCCGCGCACGATGCGTGGGCCCTCGACAGGAGGGTCCTCCTCCGAGCCACTATATTCCCCCCAGACGCAGGTATTGGAGGACATCTCTTCCTGGATAATTGGCCTCAAACAAAACCCCGGGGTCTAACCGGTACTAGCCTGGTTTCTCTATCCCTGATGCACGGATCATATGGTTATGATCACCTTGCCCCGAGCGTGGGCATCACTGACGTAGCGCATTGCTTCTGGTGTCTGTTCCAGTGGATATTGCCTGTCTATGACGGCCCTGATCTTGGTGGAGGCAACCAGTCCTATCACAAATTCCAAGTCCTTCACCTTTGGCTTTGCCGCCAATGCCCGGAATTTTCTGCTGCCAATCGAGAGAAATGGTCCAAGAAGTAGCGATTTGAAAATCTGAGGCAGTGAGCCTCCCACCATGACATAGATCCCGTGGGGAGCAAGGATTCGCTTATACGCTGACAGGTGATGGTAGCCGTTGATAGCGAAGATTCTGTCGAAACTCCTATCGCTCGCGGTTATATCCTCAAGGGCATAATCGATTACTTCATTAGGTCCTAGGCTGCGCACCACCTCCGCGTTCTGTGCGCTGCAGACAGCGGTCACCTCCGCTCCAAAATAGGTGGCTAATTGCACAGCAAACGTGCCCACGCCTCCTCCTGCTCCCACTATAAGAACCCGTAACCCAGGTTGTATATCCCCTTTGTCACGTAATGCCTGCAATGCCGTTACTGCGGCAACAGGGACCGCTGCAGCGACCTCATCGGACACCTCTGCTGGTTTTAGGACCAACACATCCTCTGGGACAGATACATATTCGGCGAAACCCCCACACCCACAACCCGAGATATCCCCAAGCACAGCATCACCTGGTTTGAAAGTGCTTACATCCAAGCCTACCTCTTCCACCAGCCCAACGATATCGGCTCCGAAAATTCTACTTTTGGGTATTCCGACACCCATATTCATGGGGCGATAATCCAGGGCATTCAGGGATGCGGCGTGGATACGCACCAGTACTTCATGGTTGCGTGGGATTGGCTTTTCCACATCACGTAGGAACAAAGCAGCCCCCGATCTGGATTTCTCATATAGGATCGCTTTCACTTGTCACCCCCCTTGGCTTCATAGCCGAAGACCTCAGTGATTTGAACACCGAAAACCTCTGCAATCCGGAAAGCCAATTCCAAGGAAGGTGAGTATTTTCCAGCTTCAATGGCTATGATGGTCTGCCGGGAGACTCCAGCCTTTTCCGCTAGTACTTGTTGGGTCATTTCTTGGGCAAAGAAACGTAAGGTTCGGATATTGTTGGTGATTTCACTTTTCTTCATCAAGTTAGACCCCCTTCCTATAATAGTAGAGGGTAAGTCCTCCTTCGAATAGGGACCCAAGGCTGAAGGAGAAGAACAGCAAATTGAGCATGACCATAGGAGGTTGATCAAACAGGAGAGTAACCAACGCACCTACAAATCCAACGCCTGCACATATGAATCCGATCCGGGAAGACTTCAGGCCGATCAGTTTGTCCATCTCGTCTTCAACCATTGAGGATTCGATGGTATTGCTTATTTCCTTTTCATCGTAATGTCGTTGCTTTGCTGCAAGCGCGATGGCATAGAGTATATGGAAGAGGATCATGATGATGATGGAAGCTATGATGCCGATCCCTATGAAGGTCAACATAGTTCCTGCCCAGAATTTCAGGTCACTTACCCCCACCAAACCCTTCTGGTATTTCCCAAAAGCGTATAGATAATAGGATATGATCACCACGACTCCCGAAACCATACTTGTTAGGGTCCTTTTTTCCTGATACGACATATATTCTCCTTTCATTAGCAAATTAGTAATGTTGAATATACATATTGTATTATTAAACATTCTAAATGTAAAGTATATTTTACATCATCTCATGAAAATTGTATTGTTGTGTAGAGTACTAGCGGTAAACTCCCTTTTAATATAGGTGATCGTCCAAGGAGTTTTTTGGGTAGGGTATGCGAGAGAGCCCTTCAGGGGCGAGACTCTTCAAGCCTGTTCTTCTTGGTCTGCCACAGAGCTAGGTCCTGTCTCTTCCCTTGGAACAGTTTGCTAACGATAGCAAGTTGTACGGGGAAATACTACTTACCACACATTACACAATTACGTAAAATGAAATTGTGTCATGAATACCTTGATTTTTGAAATACTTATGCTTATAGTATATACAATAGTCAGCAATTTAGCTGTAAGGAGTATAGCAGATGGCAAACACAAGTACTGCTCCAAAGCCTTGGGATTTTCTAGATGAATATCGTGGTAAGGTCTTTACCGGCGAGTGGCCTACTGTTCCCCAGATGTTTGACATCTCGGTTAGCAGATACCCTGAAAACAGGTGTTTTTCGGCCTTTGTGCCCACTAAGGAGTCCTTTACCTATACAGAGGTCCAAGCCTATGTAAAGGGGTTGGCCAATTATATGCTCTCCAAAGGGGTGAAGTCGGGGGATAAAATTGCCGTTTCTGGCAAGAATAGTCCTGAATGGGCTATTGCCTACCTTGCCATCCTTGATGCCGGGGCCATCGTAGTGCCTTTGGACAACACTCTCAGCAATAAGGACATGGAAAAGCTCATGACCTTTGCAGAAGTGAAGTATATGTTCGCAGACCTTGAACGGCTACAGGATTTTGATAAGGCGAACAAGCTGGAGATCGCAGGGAGAATCAGCTTGGAACCGACTAAGGATTTCCCCTTTGTGCTGGAGACGCAGGAGAAGAAACAGCAGAAGCGCACAGAGGCAAAGGTCTCTGATACGGCTGCCATCCTTTTCACCAGCGGCACCACCGGGACTCCCAAGGGTGTTATGCTCAGTCATAACAATCTTGTATCAGATGTCTACCTTTCCCAGGGAAATATGCAGCTGTATCCCACTGATGTATTTTATGCAATTCTTCCCATCCATCATGCGTATACAATGATGGCGGTGTTTTTCGAGGCCATCAGCTTAGGCGCTTCCATTGTGTTTGGTAAGAAGCTTGTTATCAGCCAGGTTCTCAAGGAGCTCAAGGAAGGTGAGGTCACGATGTTCCTCGCTGTCCCGATGCTGTTCAACAAGATGATCGGGGCTCTGATGGGCGGTGTCCGTGAGAAGGGCATCATACTGTATGGTCTGATCCGTGGGATGATGAAGTTTTCCGGTCTGATCAAGAAGGTGTTCAAGGTTAACATCGGTAAGAAGATGTTTGGCTTCCTTCTTAAGAAGCTCTCCTTGGAGAACAACCGCATCTGTATTTCAGGAGGAGGTCCGCTTCCGGCTTCCACGTTCAAGATGTTCAACGAGCTGGGTATTGATTTTGTGCAGGGGTATGGCCTTACCGAGTCCAGCCCGATCACACACCTCAATCCAATTTATGCATATATTGAGACCTCTGTTGGTAAAGTGGTTCCCCAGACGCAGGTCAAGATTGTAGACCCTGATGCAAATGGCAATGGTATCATCTACATCAAAGGGCCTATGATCATGCAAGGGTATTACAACCACCCTGAAGCCACCGCTGAGGTGATCCATGATGGTTGGCTCAACACAGGTGATGTGGGTCACCAGGATGCGAAGGGATATCTCTACCTCACAGGAAGGGCAAAGAACATCATTGTCACCGATGGCGGTAAGAATGTATTCCCTGAAGAGGTCGAGGACCACTTCCAGCTGTTTGAGGAGATTGAGACCATCTGTGTCTGTGGCTATATCACCGATGTGAAGACTAAGAGTGAAGGGATCCGCGCAATTGTCTATCCTTCTGAGAAGTTCACCTCCGCCATGGAAAAAGAACATGGCAAGGATGCATCAAAAGCTGCCATCGAGGGGCGTATCGAAGCTATCATAAGCGAGGTCAACAAGGAGCTGCAGGCGTACAAGAAGATTACCCGCACCACTGTGGTGTATGAACCTCTTGAAATGACGAGCACCAAGAAAGTGAAGCGCTTCATAGTGGAGCAGAAGTATAGGGACAAGTAGTAGCTCAAAGCAAAACGAAAACGTTAGGCATAATTCTGTATACTTAAGAGCCTTGACCCTGTTCCACGTGAACTGGGAAGAGGCTCTTGTTGTAGCATAAGAAGTTGTGGAAATATGGTGCTTCATAGTTGCACAGACCTGCTATGAATAGGTATAGTGGGGGCATGAATAGTAGTGTACGTAGTTTCCTAAAGGCTAAAGCCCAGGAAGTAAAGCCAGTGGTAATGGTTGGAAAGGGTGGCCTTGATCAGCGGATCATCAAAGCCCTTGACGAAGCCCTTGCCAGCCATGAGCTGGTTAAGGTTAAGTTCCAAGCATTCAAGGACGAGAAACGCGAGCTTTCCGAAGAGCTTGCCCTCAAGACAGAGAGTAATCTGGTGACCATCATTGGGTTTATTGCAACCTTTTACCGCCCAAGTGACCAGCATATCATCAATATTCCAAGAGATCTGGTGAATAAGGGCGAATGATCATCCTACGAAGGATTACATGGCATCAGGGGAGACTCTGGTGCTTTTTTATGGTCTAGACAAGACTTATATGTGTAAGCGGAAAAGTAGATTGATATCTTGCCTGATTTTTTTGAGAATTCAATGAAAGGTATCAATACCCCAGGGCAAGCCCTGGAAAGAGGAGGCATTGCCTCCTTTCCCGAGCCAAGGGGCTCACGTATCTCACCTTGCTTTCCCGGCACTCGCTCGGTAATGGAACCATGGTAATGGAACCATGGTAATGCTTGTGCTACTCTCGCTTCGTTGGGGAATAAACAACACTCTGGACTCGTGGCTACACGAATGCAAGCTCTCCATGTCATTGGAATCGGAAGGAAGAGTAATATTCTCTATCCGAGCCGCTTAGTGCCTATACCAACCGCACAGGTCGAAAAGTTTTGGCCTTTTGTAAAAAGTCACTGTTCCAACTTACCATAAAATATGGTATCCTCATCTTGCCTGAATGAAATAAAAACCTTTGATACTGTAAACGTTAAGTATGATATAGTAACAACATTTAGGAAAATGGTGACTCAGTATGAAATTTGAGATGGAACATATAGGGAAAATACATTCTTCATCTATTGAGCTAGATGGGATAACCCTGATTGCAGGGGATAATAGTTCTGGCAAAACAACAATAGCAAAAGCTCTCTATGGAGCACTTTCTCCTTTAAGTAATTTTTATGAGAGAGTTATGAATAGTCGCCTAGACAGCATAGGTAAATTTGCAGGTGATTGGTTTTCAAATGTAATTGTTGTTCATACAATAGGTGAAAGAAGTGCTGGATTGGTTACCAATCGTAGGTTTAGACAGTCATTTATAAACTTGATGTCTCATAATAATGAATCCTTCAACAATAATTTTCGGTTTACAGAAGAGTATTTGAGAACTTTTGTGCAAAAAAATTTTTCGAACTATAAAAATACGGATTTTATCACTTCAGATGAAACGTCTAGAGCTATACGTGCAATGAATGAAGCTTGGCAGAGAAGCGATGAGGCCTACGCTAGTATGATATTTGCACAGGAACTCAACAATCAGTTTAGGAGCCAAATCAAAACATTTGATTATTCTGGCGTTTCAAAACTTTGCATTGATAATTTTTCTATACAGATTTCTGATAAAGGAATTGAGGAAATAGTCCTCCCTGAACCAATTGGTATTCTTCAAGGCGGTAGTGTTGTCTATTTTGCTGCGCTTAGGGAATTTTCTAATGAAACCCCTTTTACTGCAAACACCAACCTACCAGAATTAATAAAAAAGTCATCATTGTTAGATAGTCCTGATTTAGTATACGAAGAATTTATTGCGAATAAAGAGATAATCCAAGAATTTCGAGGTATCATTGAAGATATTATCCGTGGACATTTCAAAGAAACAGATATAGGCCTACAATTTGTAGAGAACGACTATCCAAATAAACAAATTGCCATGGAAAATACTGCTTCAGGAATATTGCCTTTTGCGATTATTGACCGTCTTATAGAGAATGGTACTTTATCACGAAATAGTGTGTTGATCATTGATGAACCAGAAATGAACTTACATCCAGAATGGCAAATAGCATTTGGAAAGCTTCTTGTTTCTTTGGCAAAAAAGCTTGATATTAAATCGCTTCTCATTTCTCACAGCCCTTATTTTATCAGGGCTATTGAAAAGACGCTGAGCCAAAATAATTCTGTCAAAAGTGCTTTTTACCTGATGTCACCCAAAGATATGCTGTATACAGCAGAGAATGTCACCGACAAAGTCGGGCAGATTTATGAACACCTGTATAAGCCTTTGGAAGAGCTGTAGCTGATATGGGAGCATCTGAAAACATATGTAGACCTCGAAAGAATTATGAGACAACATTAGGTAAAACATCCTATAGTGCTGATAAGGGTTCATCTCTTTTAGACTCAGACATACAAGCGTATGACTTTGACAGATTGTGTAAAAGCCTTAAGAACATGAGAGGTGATTCTCCATTGTCATCATGTGATGCCCTTGTTGAGAAGGATGGCTCTGTATATTTGATTGAATTCAAAAATCAACCAAATAAGAACATTAACAATGCGGAAATTCAAAAGAAAGCGTTTGATTCTGTCACACAACTCTTAGTGACTTGGGAAAGGGATACCTCTCAGCGAGTCTTATCAGAGAAACTGGTTTTGTTTGTGGTATATCATAACCCTGAAGACGATGAGAGTTTTGAAAAGATTAGGAACAAGACGTTTTCATTTATAGAATCAGATCAAACTGAACCCTTATTGTTTGGTATCAATGATGATTTGAAAAGTCTTTTCCGGGAGGTCCATACAATTGATATCTCCGATTTTCTAGAAACATATTATTTTTCATACTTGACGGAACAACCAGACTAGGCGAGTCTGGACAGTTATCTGAATGGGCTTTATATCCAGATAGATGCAGGCCCCCTTTCCAACGGAAACAGGACCTGCGTTTAGAGAAAATCCACCAGAAGGTGATACCCAATTAGAACACATTGGGTCTTCTCTTGCAACACCTAGTAGCTCTTTCCCCTATAGAGATTGATATCAAGTGCTGAAAGTTTTTTCTCCAAGCTCTCTCTTCTCTCTTCCACTGAACCAAACTCCTGAGGGTTCCACAATCTCTCAGCCATCACCGAAAGGCGTGGGAAGAGCATGTACTCTGCTAGCCTTGAGCTGGTTACATTCTCGGTCCAGAGGTTGCCTTGGCCTCCGAGGATTTTTGATCGTTTCTCTGTATCCAATTCTTTTGGTATGGGGTTGAACTCTGAGGTTTTCTCAATGGTGGTGACACCAATGTTCCCTGGCTCCTCGTAGGAATCTAGGTGCTGGTAGTCAAAATAACAGCCTGCAGTATTGGGACACATGATGACATCGTGCCCTAGGTTGCTTGCCTCGATGCCCCCCTGATCTCCTCGCCAGGACATTACGATGAGGGAGGAGGGGAGGCCGATCTTCTCTGCACCTTCCAATACCTCATCCCATCCAATGGGGCGTTTTCCTTCCTGCTCAACCATCTTGCAGATCTCAGTGGTCATCCAGCTCTGCAGCTGTTTTGAGGAGGTAAGCCCTTCTCTCTCCATCCGTTCTTTACACTTTGGACAGGTATCCCAAGCAGTATGGGGGCATTCATCACCACCGATGTGGATGTAGGGATCAGTAAAGAGTGTTGCTGTCTTTGTAATGGCATCTTGTAAAAAGTGCATCAGATCTTCATTTCCTGCGCACATGACCTCATCAAAGATGCCCCAGCGGTCCTGCACTTCGTACGGGCCGCCTGTGCATCCGAACTCTGGATATGCTGCAAGCAGTGCTGAGGCATGACCTGGTGTCTCAATTTCGGGAACAACCATCATATGGCGCTGGTGGGCATACTCCTGGACCTCGAGAATCTCCCCATCGGTGTACATGCCACCATATTCTCTGCCATCACAGTAGTTGAGCAATGTTCTCTTCGATGCGATTGTCTCCAGCTTTTCATATCCCTCTACCTTGATCCGCCATCCCTGGTCATCTGTGAGGTGCCAGTGGAAGCGGTTAAGATGATGGAGGGACGCGACATCTATGAGTTTCTTGATAAAGGCCACTGAAAAGAAGTGTCGGCTTGTATCGAGCATGAACCCTCTCCAACTGAAGGCAGGTTCGTCTTCTATCATGCAACAGGGGATGATGTTGTCATTGGCCAAGGCCATCTGCCTGATGGTCTGTAGCGCACAGAAAGCCCCGGAGGGTTCGCTGGCCGTAACCACAATCTGGTTTTTGCCAACTTTCATCTGGTATGCCTCTTCGCCCATAGACACCCCTTTCTTGAAGAGGATATCTTCGTCTCCTACCTTACACGCCAACTGTTCGGTGGCTAGGACTGCAACATCAGAGAATAGGGGATCAAAGCTGATAGTAGTCCCCATGTGGATACGAAAGGATCCTTCCTTTTCCTCCAGGTATCTTGGGAGCGGCATCAGGAGTTCACTTGCCGTAGGCTGTTTCTTTTTTTGCATGCTATCTTCCTACCATGGGATTTGCCCGCTGTCAAGTACAACCGTTGAACAAACCGGTGCATCATCCTGGAAGGAGTGGAAAAGTTTTTGTTGACAGATGGATTGGTGGGTGGTAGTCTTGGTTTGTACAAAGAGCAAACAAACTGAATATGCAAATATCTACTACCTTGATTATAGCTGGTAGTTCAAGAGTTCCTCCTAAATATAGAGAAGGCTATGAGAATAAACAACAACAACTTTCAGAAGAATGCAAACACCTCCTTGGTTGCCCAGCTCATTTGGAAAAGTCCGGGGATCAGCAGAGTCGATATTGCCCGTGAGCTGAGTCTCTACCGCTCGACTGTCACCAACATCATCTCTGCCCTGATAGATAATGATGTCGTGTACGAGGGGGAAGAGGGGAGTGGTATGAGCAGGGGAGGGCGTAAACCCATCATCCTCCGGCTTAATGAGAAGTTTGGCTGTGTGGTCGGCTTTGATATTCAGCCTTCACATTTTCGTGCAGTCATCCTTGATATAAGCGGGGCTCTGCTTTTTCAGGAAAAGGGGCCCATCCCCAAAGTCGGCTTTGAAGGTATCCTTATCTTCCTTATGGATCTTGCCCTCAAGGGAGTTGAGAAGATTGGGTTGCCCTTGTTAGCAGTATGTGTTGGCATTCCAGGGATAGTAGACTCTGACAGGGGATTCATAACATATGCCGAACCTTTCAATCTTCATAATTTTGACATCTATGATTTTTTTGCCAAGCGGTATGATGCTCCTGTATTTGTAGAGAACGATGCCAACTGCGCAACTTGGTTGGATATGACGATCAACCGAACTATCAAGCTAGGGGATTTCCTGTGTCTGCTGGCAGACTACCATGAAGGCAACTACCAGTTTGGGGACCGTTCGGGCATTGGTGTCGGTATCGGCCTTTCCATAGGAGAAAAAGTCTACCGTGGTTCGCACTATAGTGCAGGGGAGTTCTGCTCCCTTACCTGGAGAGGTGGCTGTATAGGGCAGACAGGGCTGGATGAAAAACTGCTTACACTCTCAGCTACTGATGAAGAGGTGTGGAGGGCTTGGATGGTCGACCTTTTCTCTTCCTTGGTTCCTGTAGTTTCTGTATTGGATCCCAGGGTTGTCTTTATCCATGGCAAGCCTTTTAGCGATCAGAAGAAGATTGAGGCTATGTTGGAAACCTACTGTCCACAATTTATGGCAATCTTGGAAAAGATTAACTGTAAGCTGATATTTGATGCTACTGATGAGTCTGTAGTCGCCAAAGGCGCTGCTATGATGTACCTGCAGAAACTCTTTGCCGTTCCAGAATTATCAGAGATGGAGAGTCGTTCGCATTTTGATTGGGAGGATGTTTTCGATCAGGTCTATCCTGTGAAAAAGACCTATTTGAAATAAAGGCAACCATCCTTGGTTTGCCAAGTCACTTTCTTGTTGATGTATATTTTTGCTTGACAATACGAAAAGTCGATGGGACAATATAGTTAGTTGATAGAAAAATCAACTAACATAAGAGGCTTGGATGAAACGAACGAAAGTCATCAATAATTCACGGATTATTCGTGAGATATGGATTAGAAGGGAGACCAGCCGAGTAGAAATAGCCCGGTTGTTGGATTTGGATAAATCCACAATTTCCCTTGCTGTGAATAATCTGATTGAAAAAGGAATGATTGTAGAGACAACCGAAGGGAATTCTGGTCCTCAAGGAGGAAGAAAACCAGTATTCATCAAGTTGAACAAAACATATGGAAGTGTATTGGGTGTTGAGTTCAGGCCAGGATCCTATACTGCCATTCTAGTGGATATGGAAGGGGCGATTCTTGCAACCCACACAGGTAGGTTTTCCCTTAAAGGTTCTTGCTTCACCGACTGCCTGCTTGGGGCTCTTAAAAATCTGGTAAAGGAGTTCACTTCCTTTGGACCTCAGTTGTTGGGTATAGGAGTAGGACTGTCTGGAGTGGTGAATGCTCAGGTAGGTATCATCAAGTACTCTGAACCTTTTGGTATTACTTCAGATTATGATTTTCACAAGGAAATAGCTTCCCAGTTTGATATCCCTGTCTTTGTTGAGAATGATGCCAATGCCTGTATTTGGGGTGAACTGGCTTTTCATCGGCGCAAGGAGCTTAAGGATTTCATGTTCCTTTTGCTGGAATTCATGGATGTTGAACCGCAAAAGGATGTTCTGTGCAACCGTATTGGAATTGGTATGGGGTTTGTCATTAATGGGAATGTACACTATGGGACTGAGTACTCGGCTGGAGAATTCAGGAGCATTCTGAGAAATAAGGAATCTGTCGGGCAGCTTTCTCTTTCGAAAGAGGATCATAGTAGGTTGGATACAGATCCAAAAGTGATGGAACGTTTCCTTAGGGAGTTGTTCGCACACGTCGGTCTTATAGTGAACACCTTGAACTTGAGTCACATTATTTTGGGAGGAGCTTTCGAACAGCTTGGGGATCTGGCAAAGGATATTCTTGAAGAGGAAATCAAAAAGAACTGGCCGTATCCCTATCCGTATGAGATCAAGCAGAATATCTGGTATTCGTCGTTTGGAGAAAGGTCTGTTGCATTTGGTTCTGCTGGAATGGTGCTGAATGCGTTGTTTGGTAATCAGGAAATCCTAGAAGGAACCAGTCATACATTGAATTTGCGAAATAGCCTGATGGTGTTCTAACTATCTGTACTAGAAATCAGGATAAACGATCAAACACTCTCAGAAGAGAGAAAATAGGAGGGGCTATGAAACATTCGAACATGAGAATTGCCTTGGTTACAGTGGCAATGTTGGTGTTTTTGGTATCCACAGTAGGCGCTCAAGCTGCTAGTGAATCAAAGGCAGGAGCAGGTAAGGTTGTCGTAAAAGCTATGGCTTATGGTGACAATTCGAATCAGGAAGGGGTGAACTGGGTACGTATCGTTGATTCCTTTGAGAAAGCTAATCCCGGCATCGATATCGATTATGAGATGCTGTATGATGAAGCCTATCATCAGAAAGTGGTTGCTCGTCTGGCAGCTGGCGATGTTCCAGATTTTGCATACATGGGTGCAGATGCCCGTTGGGGTGCTCCGTGGAAAGAAGCTGGTCAGCAGTTTGACCATAGGGATTTCATCAATTGGAATTATTTTGACAAGTCTCTGATCCCTCCCATGGGACCGAATGGCGAAATCTATGAGATTCCCCTTGGGACCAGCAACATCACGACCGTCTTGTTCATGAATGAGAAGCTGCTGAAGTCCCTTGGTTTGAGTGCTCCAAAGACCTATGAAGATTTGGTTGTCATGGTTCCTGTTGCAAGGGCAAAGGGTATCGACGTAGTGGGTATTGACGGTGCCGATGGTTGGGCTTGGGGCTCCTGTCTCATGAGTACAATCATTGCAAGAATCTCCGGCGATCCTAATTGGGTATCCAAGGCTGTAGCTGGTGAGAAGAAATTTACTGACAAGGCCTTTGTTGATTCCTTGGCTTTCTTGCAGAAAATGGTAAAAGATGGGGTCATTTCCTCTAAGTCGGTATTGGTAGACTACGGTGCCAACATCTCTAATTATTCCAATGGAAAAGCTTTGTTCATGGTACAAGGTCAATGGGCAGCAGGTGGTATTGAGAATCCTGAGATTGCCAACAATACGGTCATGATGGCCTGGCCGAAACTTCCTGGAGAACCTGCTCATCTTTCCGGTTCTGTTGCTGCTGCAATCCAGGTCGGGTATGGTCTCACCAAGAAAGGTGCAGCCGACGCAACTGTTCGCGATGCAGCCCTCAAGTTCATCGAGTACTTCTACAGTGAACCCGAGACCACCCAGCGCTTGCGTGACGGTGCCATCGTAGCTCCTGTCCTGAAGGACTATCAGGTTCCTACTGACTTGCCGTCTATTGTAAAGCAGAAGGTTGCTCTTGCCCAAAGAGCTCCCAACACCGATGTTATCGATGCTTTCCTCAGTGGCAATGCCAACGATGCTCTCAACACAGGAATGCAGAAGATTGTCAGCGGCCAGTCTACTCCTGCCCAGATTGCAACTCTGGTTGAATCATTGGTCAAGAGATAAGCTGCAAGAGTTTTTCAACGTGGGGGAGGTTTCTCCCCCACGTGGTTTACGCCGATAAGGAGTAGTGTAGTGAAAAAGCGAGATATAAAGGCCTTACCTGCATTTTTTGCCTTGGTCGGCCCAGCTCTCATTATTTATTTGTTCATAATTGCCTATCCCATCGGCTATTCGGTGGTGTTGAGTTTTTCTGATTTCAATCCCAATCGCGGTGGAAAGTGGAATTTCGTGGGATTGTTGCAGTACAAGACCATGTTTGCAGATCCCAATTTCTGGCATGCCTTGAAGAATAATCTGATTGTCGTGGCTGTCTCTGTGTTTGGTCAGATCCCGATTGGCTTTGTGCTTGCCTACATTCTGTATCGAAAGTTGGTGAAGGCCGCGAATTTTTTCCAAACGACGGTGTTTTTACCCCATTTCCTTTCTACTATTGTCATTGGTATCCTTTGGCGTAGGATGTTTGAGGCCGATGGACCCGTATCTCGGTTGATACAACTGTCTACCGGAGATCCTTCTGCCCAGTTCGATCTGATGCTTTATAGTAATACGGTCATGATTCCGATCGCTTTTGCCTTAATCTGGATTTATACCGGTTTGTACATGATCATCTTCCTTGCCAATCTGCAGAAGATCAATGACAATCTCATTGAAGCTGCAAAGATAGATGGAGCAAGCGAACCACAAATATTTTTTAAGGTTATAGTACCTATGTTGGCTGGAACCATTTTGGTTTCTGTCATCCTGGCTATTGCAGGATCCCTGCGGGGGTTTGACTTGATCTTCTCTATTACCACCCAAGGTTTGCAACGGACCAATGCTATGGTCTTGCCGATTTTCATGTACCAGACAGCTTTCCAAAACTATTCCAATGAAATGCGCTTTGCTTATGGTGCTGCCATATCCAATGTCATTGTTTTGATAAGTCTCATACTGATTGCTATCAGCAAGCTGATGAGTCGCAAAACCGACTATTAGGAGAGGGTATATATGAAAACGGATGCACCTAAACGCATAGCAGGCAAAACAATTGCCTATATAGTATTGATTTCTTGGACCTTGATTACTGTGTTGCCTCTCATTTGGATGGGATACTCTTCCTTCAAGTCCAATGAAGAACTGATTACCGATATCTATGCCCTGCCTAAGGCTTTGTTAGACAACAAGAACGACGAATATGTGGTGATAAAACCACAATTGAATGTCATTCCTGATTATGATATTGATAAAGATCTCCGTGAAAGAATCATCATAGAATCAGCAACCATCTCCCCTGAAAGAAGATTGATGGTTCATTTTTTGCTCAAGGAAGATTTGTCTGCCGAATTGCAGCAGGTACAGCCTGGAGACCATATCTTGGTTTCCCAGTTACCTAAACAGATGCAACGCGAAATCCACTGGAAGACGGTTTTCTTCAACTATCGATCTGCAATTATCCGTGGAGGGTTGGGACGTAAGTTCATCAATAGTCTTATTTACTCCATCACCGCTACGTTTATGGTGAATCTCTTTGCCTTGATGGCAGCTTTCGCCATGAGCAAGATGCAGTTTAAAAGACTTGCCCTGATTGTAGGGGGTATCATAGGTGTTGGGTATCTGATCAGCATCAATTCCCTTATCATTCCTCTGTTCCTTTTACTGACCAAGGTAGGACTCACTGATACTCATTTGGGGATCATCCTAGTGTATACCGCTTTTGGGTTACCTTTGGCTGTAATGCTCGATACTCAGTTTATCAGTGGGATTCCCCTTTCTTTGGTTGAATCTGCACGGATAGATGGAGCAGGTACCTTTAAAATTCTTATGGCCATCATTATTCCTATGGCTACACCGGTAGTCGTAACCGTAAGTATCCTCACCGCTTTGGGTATCTGGAATGAGTTCCTGTTGGTCTTGGTCCTTGCAAGTTCCGAGGCGACCAAGTCTCTACCCGTTGGAGTGTTTTCCTTCTCCAGTCTTACCAGTACCCAGTTGGGGTGGCAACTAGCGGCTCTGGTGGTTGCGACACTTCCTGTTATGATCGTGTACTTCATTTTCCAGAAGAGACTTGCTGAAGGAGTTGTAGGCGGAGCCATCAAGGGCTAAGGGGTAGAAAAAACATCATAGAGGCAGAAGCACAAGAGGGACCAGCGATGGTCCCTCTTGTGTAGTCTGATGCTATCTCTGATACGGTATCCTACAGTATCACTCCCAGTATTCCGGTTACCTGCTGCTGCCATAGAGATCGAAGACCTTGAGGCTCTCCTTAAACTCCTTGAGCGTAATCTTCTGTCGTGCCTTGAATATTACTACCTTCTGGGCAGTAGGCCGTACACAAAAGAGGTTGTCACTGAAGGTTCCCTTACGGTTCCCTGCATCAAGGGCGACCTGGAAGGCCGGTGCCTTGCTACTGAGGGTAACTGCGAACCCTTCCTGTGCTTTTTCAACCTGTACGGCAAGAGAGGGTTCGAGTAGAGAACACCTCTTGGGACGGTCGAGCAACATGACGTCCTCGATGTAGAGCTCGTCTGCCTCCAGCTTGATCGATAGGAACATCGTCCTAGGATCGATGTTGTTCTTGTCCAGTTCGATGGTGCAGACATGCGTACTACTTTGGCTAGGGATCTCCAAGACATATTTCTGTTTGGATACCTTTTCTCCATTGAAACGGTAGACCTTCACCGAAACCTTAGCATTGGTCAGTGGTGTAATCTTGTCATGTACCACATAGACCTCCACCTTTCCTTTTTCCTTCATATAGGCAATGGGAAGGGAAGGGGCGTAGAACTTCTTGGCACTGTAGTGTAGCAGTTTCCACTTCCCTGTATAGTCGATGGAAGACCAGGAAGCCACTGGCCAGTTGTCATTGAGCTGCCAGTAGAGCGTTCCCATGCAGTGGGGGCGTAAGGTCCTCCAGTATTCGATGGCAGTCTTCATAGCCATCGCCTGCTGGACCTGCGATAGGTAGAGCATCTGTTCAAAGCCATGGGGGAAGCGGAAGTACCGGCTGAAGTTCTCAATGATGATGGAGTTACCCCTATCATTTTTCTGGTGGTGCTCCATAACCTCACTGGTGAGGTTGTGCTCTGTAACCGGTGCATACTCCTCGACGGTGGAGAGGGAAGGGAAGCTCTGGTATCCAAACTCACTGACGAATCTTGGGCTGATGGAATAATACTCCTCAAAGGGTTTTCCCTCATGCCAGACCGACCAGAAGTGCATATCGCCCTTGTTGTCATTATGCCAGTTGTCCGAGTAGTCTCCAGGACCGGCAGAAGGACTCGATGGCCACCACTGCCTGGTAGGGTCGAGTTCTTGGATGACCCTTCCTACAGTCCCTTCATTGAGGCGGTCATAGTCGATGACATACCTCCAAGGGTTATTCTTGGAAGCCTCATACCAGCTTATGGCACCTAGGTCCTCATTGTTTCCACACCACAAGGCGATGCTTGCATGGTCGCGTAGACGCGGTATCTGATAGCGAAGCTCAGCTTCCACGTTGGCAAGAAACTCTGGATTAGAGGGGTACATCGAACAGCTGAACATGCAGTCATGCCAGAGAAGCAGGCCCTTTTCGTCACAGAGGTCGTAAAAGCTTTCCATCTCATAGAGGCCACCGCCCCAGAGCCGCAGCATATTCATGTTTGCATCTATGCAATTCTGCAACAGCTGTTCGTAGCGGTCCCCTGTGAGACGGGAGAACAGAGCATCGGCGGGGATCCAGTTGGCTCCCTTGGCAAAGATATCCCTTCCATTGACAGAGAAGGTCATGCTCCTGCCCTCTTTGTCCGCATCATCTTCAGTCTTGACCTCAATGGTTCTGAAACCGATACGTTTTGTCAGACTTTGCTCTCCGATGGCAAGCTCTAGGGTATAGAGCGCTTGATTGCCCTCTCCTGCTGGCCACCATAGCTGTACATCCTCACACATCAAGGTAAAGACAATCTCGTTGAGTCCCGTTGTGAGGTCTACATTGCTTCTCTGACGGGCTTTGCCCAATATGGCTATACTAGGTAGCCTCTGGTCCATGGAGGAGTTGTAGATTACCTTGATGCGAGCTTCCCAAGCACCAGAGGCAAGTTTCTTGGTATCGGTCACCACTGATTCGATGAAGCCTTCATTGACAAACTGGAATGCAATCGGTTCATACAATCCGAAGCTCATGATGCAAGGACCCCAATCCCATCCGCTATGGCACTGGGTCTTGCGGATTAGGTTGCGGTGTTTTGCCGATACAGGGTAGACAGAGTAGGGAATTGGATAGGAAAGCTTTTCAGCTTCACGTATGGCCGCATTCTCTGCACTGGCAAATTCCAAGGAAAGGGTATTTTCCCCGACAACAAGCAGGTGCGTAAGGTCGAAACGGAACCTGCGGAACTGGTTGTTGCACGACCCTGCCTTCTTAGAGTTGACCACCACATCAATGATAGTGTCAGCCATGGTGAGGGTGAGGACAGCCTGTCCCGAAGCGAGTTGCTCTTTGGTTACTGAGAAGGTCTTGCTCAAGATCCAGTCGCTCTGTCCTACCCACTGGATATCCAGCTCATTGGTTCCCCAATAAGGATCGGCTATTAGTTCCTGTTCCAGGAGTGCCGAATGGATATCACCTGGAAGGGTGCAGGGTATTGAGGGGTTCTTAAGGAAATATGTGCAATAGGGTGCGATGGCCTTACTGTCTCTTGGAGAGAGAGCCCACTGCCCGTTAAGATCGATTGTATGCATGAATGATCCTCCTCCTCACAGTATACCATAAGTAGGCCATCTCAGGGTTTGGAAGATGCATATTGATGAGCCTCTTGTGTTGCGATAGACTTGGGAAAAAAGGAGTGAACAGAGCATGCATACAAATCAATTCAGAAAGCTGCTACAAGAGAACAGCCCTTCGATGGGGACACGGATCATCAGCACCTGGCCCCTTATGGTCGAGGCAGTAGGAGCGAGCGGACAGTTTGACTATATTGAGTTTGTTGCCGAATATGCCCCCTTCACTGATGCCGACCTGGAGAATGTCGTCAGGGCCGCAGAGTTGCACAAGATGTCTTCCATGATCAAGATAGATTTCCAAAACAGGTTCTATGTAGCCCAAAGGAGTTTGGCTGCAGGATTCCAGAGTATCCTTTTCACCGACCACAAGAGTGCAGAAGAGGTTCGTTCCTCAATTGCTGCAATCCGGGCGGACACCCCACAAGACGAGGGACGTTTTGGCAAACCAACACGTCGCTTCATCGGATTCGAGCCAAATCTGAGCCAGATGGACTATGCAAAGATGTTGAGGGAGACAGTGGTTGCCATCATGATCGAGAAACGCCAAGCCTTTGAAGAGCTAAAGGATATCTGTTCCATAGAAGGGGTGGATATGGTGCAATTTGGACCTTCTGACTATGCAATGAACAATGGATGGAACTTCTCCGAGCACAAGACAGAGGTCCGGGATGTAGAAAAGCGCATGATAGAGATCGCTTTGGCAAAGGGAGTCGAACCCAGGTGCGAGATAAACCATGCAGAGGAAGCCAAGCCCTATATGGCCTTGGGAGTGAAGCACTTCTGCCTAGGGGATGAGCTGCGCAACAATATGGTCTATTGGAACACAGAAGGCAAGGCCTTGCGGGATGTGGTGATGAACCAATAGGTTTCCTATACGTTTCAAATCATTGTCTTTCACCAATCCCTCTATTGGTAATAACAAAACAACGGCCTCCAAACTGGAGGCCGTTGTAAAGATAAACAATCGCTAAAAAGTCTTCTCTTTATTCATTGTATTAGGTAGCTGCGTAGGTGAAGGTGACTGTCCCTGTGTAGGAACCTGCCACTGCAGCATCAAAAGTAGTTGCATCAACTGAAAGAGCAACTGCATGAGACTCTGTATCAATACCGGTCAGAGATGCAACGTTCAGTATCTCTACTCCGGTAACTGCTGTTGACCCTGTGGTTGTAAGCGCTACTGAGTTGACCGTTACGGTGTAATCAATATAGGAATTCCCAGCCAATACAGTACTCTTCATAGGTGTTGCATCCATGGTGACAGTATATCCGGAGCGGCTATTGGAGAGAGTGCTCAGGTAAGCTGTGAAGATCTGTGCACCACTGGAGATTATTACAAGGTCTCCATATGCTTCCAATGCATTGAATGCACCTACGTTAGGTATGGTGGAAGCTACTGTGGTTACCTTTATCATGCCTATACCGGCTACCGTTGTGCTGACATTAAAGCTGTCTGTTACAGCGAACATAGGGACCGCTACAAAGAGTAAAACTAAAAGTATTGTTATAAAAGTCTTTTTCATAATTAAGCTCCTTTAGGAGCATTGCTCCTAGATATGTACTTAGAATTTTCTTTTTCTTTAGTACATCATTATAGTAAGAAATAACCCCTACTTATGTCAATACTAACAGATTAAAAATATTAAAAATATTTATATTTATTTTTTAAAATTCTTAAATACATATAATACAAAATATTATTAAATATTATTGAGGTTTTTGCATATGACAGGTGAAAGGGTTTTTAGCCAATTAATATCACACCAAAGTAAATAATTATAGAATATAGATATACCAATACTTATCCCTATAGATAGGAGTTCTTACATGGAATTAATTCTATTATATACGAATATAGGAGTATGGGGCACAATAGCCTTGGATAAAATGCATGATCCTAGGTGCCAGAGCTCCCTTTGTCTTGCTTGGAGATGAAAAAGGGCTATCGCGTGTGCGATAGCCCCGAAATTACACAATCTTGTTTGTCAAAAAAAAGATGCCTTATTTTGCCTGTTCCAGTGCAAGGGTGCGGGTAGTCTGGTCACACACCTGCTCAGGTCCGAAGTACTGTACAGCACCTGGATAGACAAAGCAGGTCTCACGCGCCCATTGAGCACGGTGTGCCTCAAAGTACTTGAAAGGTGCACCATCGAGCTCTACCAAGGCCTTCTTGATGACAGGCTTCATCGAGCCATGGCGCTGCTCGAGGTTCATCATCATAGTGATGGGAATTCCCCCAGCCTTCCATTCTGTTGCAGGTTGAGAGAGGTTGGTCACCGAAGAGATATATCCGGTAAGATCCCCTCCAATGAGCATGAATGCGTTATAGCCAAGGCTATAGCAGTAGTCAGCATCAAAGTTGGTTGGGAAGGCGCATCGGCCTTCATAACCGAAGAAGTGGGTCATTGTGCTGAATGAACCTGAGTAGGTGCCTTCATTTTTCCTCTTCTTCAGTTGTGCAGCAACCATGGAAGCGAGCAGCTTGTCAGTTTCAATTCTGGAGACCTGCACGTTTCCGTGTGGGTCCCTGTCCATCAGCAGCTGTTCCTTGATTTCTTTTGGTAGAATTGAGAAGACAGTGCAACTTTCAGGGGAGAGTCTCTCTGTAACAAAGTTTATGCGTTCTGCACTGTCATAACAGGCTGAGAACCCTACAATTTCCTTTGCAAGAAGGTTGTTGATCTCCTCGATGAGGTACTTGATCTCAGGGATGAACTCAACAAGACCTTCGGGGATGAGCACGACACCAAAGTTGCTCTTGTCCTCTGCCCTTGCTGCAACAGTATCTGCAATGTACGTAACGATACTGGCAAGTGACTGTCTGGTAGCCTCAACCTCTTCGCTGATAAGGCAGATGTTCGGCTGGGTCTCCAGTGCGCACTCCAAAGCGATGTGGCTGGCACTGCGGCCCATGAGCTTGATGAAGTGCCAGTATTTCTTGGCGCTGTTGGCATCACGCTCGATGTTTCCTATCAGTTCGCTGTAGGTCTTGGTAGCAGTATCAAACCCGAAGGATATCTCAATGGACTCGTTTTTCAGATCCCCGTCAATGGTCTTGGGGCAGCCTATGACCTGGATGCCATGGCCCTTTTCCTTGAAGTACTCTGCAAGCACTGCCGCATTGGTGTTGGAGTCATCACCGCCGATGATGACAAGGGAAGTTATCCCGTGCTTTTTACATACCTTGGCACACACCTCAAACTGCTCAGATGTCTCAAGCTTGGTCCTGCCGCTACCGATGATATCAAAACCGCCGGTGTTCCGGAAAGGTGCGAGAAACTCTTCGGTGATGAGGGTGTAGGAGTCGTCAAGGATGCCGCTGGGGCCTCCCTTGAACCCAAGCAGTTCGTTATGTGGGTTTGCAGCCTTCATCGCATCATACAGACCACTGATGACGTTATGCCCGCCGGGTGCCTGCCCGCCACTGAGGATTACCCCAACAGTACGCTTTGTAGTGATTGTCTTGTTCTCACCCTTTGCAAAAGAAACAGAGGGCAGCCCGCAGGTGTGGGGGAAGAGGGCCTTGATGGCATCCTTATCCTGTGCAGGGGCTGTCTCGTCTCCGACAACTGGTTGGATGGTCTTGATGTCCTCCCTGAGGATGGCAGGAAGCTTTGGCTGATAGTCATAGCGTACGATCTGAAGGGGTGATATGTCCATGATGGCTCCTTGTGGTACTGATTCTTTGAACATGCTAACCATAGAACAAAAAAGGAGTTCTTTTCAAGCGATATAGGTTTTTTTGCAGGGGTAAGTTAGACGAAACGTCTGTTTTGCAACAGGGTAACTTGTTTTTGTTGCATCCTATCAGTCCATCTGGTATACCCAAGGGAAGGGGAAATCATATGGAAAAGAGAATTGCTGTCAACGATGGGTGGCTCTACAGAGCTGATTACAATAAGCAATATTGCCAGAAGCAGTATGATGATTCCCCTTGGGAGGTGGTCGACCTTCCTCACGCCAATGTGTTGCTTCCCCGACACTACTTTGACGAGGGATTATGTTGCTTTGTCAGCACCTATCGGAAACACCTCCAGCTCGAACTTCCTGATGATTGTTCAGCCTCGTTGCGTTTTGAGGGCATTGCCTCCCAAGCGAAGGTCTATGGTGATGGCCTGTTGCTATATACCCATAGAGGGGGATATCTGCCTTTTGAAGTGCCCTTGGGGAAAAAGAGCTCTGTCCTTCTAGCTGTGGTGGTTGACAGCACCGAAGATGCAACCATCCCTCCCTTTGGTGGGAGCATAGACTACCTGACCTTTGGGGGAATCTATCGTGAGGCCAGCATTAGTATGCACCAAGAGCAGAGGGTGCTCTCGGTGCAGGTTGAAAGCCAGAAGCCTGAAGAGGTCCGCTTCCGTGCAAAGACCCTCCTAGCACGTGGGTTGTCCTATACTGCCCGTATCCTGGATGGAACAAAGGAGCTTTACCGGGTGGAAGATCTGCTTCTGCATGACGATTTTTCATCAGAGTTCAGCTCTCTATCCCTACAAAGTTGGTCTTTGGAGAATCCCAAGCTCTATACCTTTGAATTTGCCTTGGAGAATGGCGAGACGAAGCGTGTTCGCTTTGGATCGCGTTCAGCTCGTTTTACCAAGGATGGATTCTTTCTCAATGGAGAGCGACGCAAGCTCATCGGCTTGAACCGTCACCAGAGCTATCCCTATGTGGGCTATGCAATGCCAGAGAGCGGACAGCGCGAGGATGCCCTGCGCCTTAAGGAGCTGGGAATCGATATCGTGCGTACCAGCCACTATCCCCAGCATCCCTCCTTCTTGGATGCATGTGATGAGCTGGGAATTTTGGTCTTTGAGGAGATACCAGGGTGGCAACACCTCTCTGATCTGCAACAGTGGCGCCAGCTGTGCCTGGACAATGTTGCAGGCATGATCGAGCGTGATTTCAACCATCCCTCCATCATCCTGTGGGGGGTGCGCATCAACGAGTCAGGTGATGACGATGAGCTCTATGCCAACACCAACGCCCTTGCACGAAAGCTCGATCCCAACAGACAGACCGGTGGGGTTAGAAACTTTGCAAAGAGTTCATTCCTCGAGGATGTCTACACCTACAACGATTTCTCCCATGATGGAAGTACTGCCGGCCTGGCGAAGAAGGAAACGATCTGCAGTGGTGATTTCCCCTATATGGTGACCGAGTTCTGTGGGCATGTGTTCCCCACCAAGCGCTATGACAATCCCCTTCAGCGAAAGGAACATGCCCTGAGGCATTACCGAACCCTTGATGCGATGTTTGGCTCCGATGGTATCTGTGGGGCCATAGGGTGGTGCATGAACGACTACAACACCCATAGCAACTTCGGAAGTGGTGACCAGGTCTGCTACCATGGCGTCTGTGACCAGGGTAGGGTGGCCAAACTGGCAGCCTATGTCTACATGAGCCAGAAGGAGAGGGTTCCGGTGATGGTCCTCTCCTCTGCCCCTGATAACGGGGATTTTCCCAAGGCAAGCGTAGGTGCCCTTCTTGTTGCCACCAACTGTGATAGCGTGCGCGTCTTTTTCCAGGACGAGGAGGTTGGTACCTACTACCCAGACAGGGAGAGCTTCCCACACCTTCCCCATCCTCCGGTAATGCTCACAGACCTGATTGGAAAGCGCATTGAGAAGGAAACCTATCTCTCCAAGCGTGATAGGAGCAGGCTCAGAGGCTTGCTTAACAAGGTGGGAAGACAGGGGGGCTCCCTCACCCCCTTCGACAAGATACGTATGGTATGGTTTCTTGTGCGTTATCGTCTCAAGTATGAAGATGGGGTGGCCCTGTTTACCAAGTATGTGGGCAACTGGGGCTCTGTTGCGTCACTGTGGCGCTTTGAAGGCCTAATAGGCGATGAGGTCGTCTGTACTGAGTCCTATGGGGAACACAAGCAACCCTACCTGGAAGTTGAGACACGCTTTACTACCATACCCCTTGGTGATACCTACTCGATGGTCCATCTCAATGTCTCTATAAGGAAGGAAGGAATGAGTATGCCTCTTAGCTATGCCCACGAACCGTTTACCGTCTCAGTGGAAGGTCCCCTCAAGCTTGTTTCCCCTGCCTTATCCGTATGTGAAGGGGGGACTGCAGTGGTCTATGTGCGTACAATAGGGAAAAAGGGTAGGGCAAAGGTTACCATTTCCAGTTGCATGGGTGACAAAACCCTCGATTTTACAGTAGTCTAGGGTATGTTTACCCTGTATATTGACGCTGATTCGTGTCCTAAGAACCTTCGTACCATTCTACTCAGGTGCATTGTCAAGAATGACTATGCAGCATTCTTTGTAGCCGACAGGCCTTTGAAGGATGTGCAGACTGCCTATGAGCAACATACTGCCAAGCTGAGATCTGAGGCTGGGCAACAGGGAATAACGGATGTCCGCTCCATCACCAGCAAGATAGAGAATATTGTGGTGGAGGCCGACATGGACAGTGCCGACAACTGGATAGTCGATAATGCCACGCTTCCTTGTCTGGCGGTTACCCATGACATCCCCCTCGCTGCGCGCCTGGTTGAGAAGGACATTCCCACCATTGATGACCGCGGTGGTGTGTTTACCAAGGAGAGTATGGCACAAAGGCTCTCCATACGAAACGCCATGAAGGAGTTTCGAGAAATGGGAATCTTCAGTGAAAAGCACAAGCCCATGGGCCCAAAAGAGACCAAGGCATTTTCCGATGCCCTCAATACCATGCTTCACAGACTTACCGTGAAGCAATAGCACTACCTTCGCTTCTTTTGGTGTAATGCGAAAAAAAGCCATACTACTCTACAGAAATGAAGAAGACCGAAGATTCCTGCTTGGCAAGACAGAGAGGTTGCCTTGGATGATCTCTGAGGCTCACCCCGTGTCGAGGGCAACCCGAGCAGAGGATTGCCATATCCTGATTAGTAGGACAGAGGACCTTCCCTCCCTGCTCACCCTGAAGAGGGTGATGCTTTCCTATAAGGATATCCCCCTGTTGGTATTTTCCCCTGTCACCCAGTTTTCCGTGCTCAGGATGATGGACAGCACCACGTGCAAGATAGTAGAGGAGGATATCGACATCCAGAGCCTTGGTGATGCGATAAGAACCCTAATCACAGCCAAAACGAATCAGTGCAGAGAGGAGCCTCCTTGTTGTCTCACCCTTAGGGAGAGACAGGTCGTCGCTCTCATCCTCAGTGGGGAAGAGAATAAGGAGATAGCTGCCAAGATGGGTATCAAGCTGTCGACTGTCTATGCCCACAAGAAGAACCTGTTTCTGAAGACAGGGATGCATACTACCAGCCAGCTGGTGGTATGGGCACTGCTGAGGGAGTTGGCACCCTAGGCAGAGAATGCAGTAAGAGTGTAACCATCATATTCATTGCATCTTCTTGAACGTGTGTGCAAAGAGTAGGATACAGAAGTCCGCGAGCCTTGTATGATTGTATGTAATGCTACGTATTGTCTCCTTACTTATTCGAAGGGATTTCTCATCACCTTTTGTAGCTGCTTGTTGAAGGTCTTCGGCGTCCAAAAATCCCTTTTTATTGCAGGCTGTCTGCCAGAGGGTGCTTTTCCCATACTTTGCAGTTTGCTCTGCTTGTTAGGGTCGGCTTATTACACCATTTTAGATGCAATAAGGGCTAACGGCTGGTATACTTTCAGAAACAGGAGATGTTAATCTTGTCTTTAATAAAACCTGATTTTTCAGAATTGCTTACTGTGTTAGAACGAAAAAGCCCTTCAAGGCCAGTTCTGTTTGAATTCTATATGAATGATACTGTATATGATGCTGTAGTAGGCCCATCAGAGATTCCAAGAGGAGATGAGGATTTTACCCAGAGGATGAAAATGACTCTAGCTTTTCATCATCTGGGGTATGATTATGCCACCTTGTTGCCACCTCAGCCATTATTCTTTCCAGAGTTACGAGAGCATCACGAAGGACAAAGAACCTATTCCCTAAATGAAGGGTCCCATATCGATTCCTGGGAAACGTTCAGAGCTTATCCATGGCCCGATTACTCTGATATTGATTATAGGTATCTTGGAAGGGTAGCTACCCACTTGCCGGAGGGGATGAAACTAATACCATCCGGACCTGGTGGGGTTGAAGAGATTGTGATATCCCTCACAGGGTATGAGAACCTGTGCTATATGATAGTTGATGATGAGGATCTGGTTGATGCCCTATTTGAAGCTGTTGGGAGTCGCTTAGTGAAATACTATAGTGAGGTTGCTACCTTTGATTCTGTTGGGGCGTGTCTTTCTAATGATGACTGGGGCTTTAATACCCAGACACTGCTGAGTCCAGAACATATGGCTAGATGGTTAATTCCCTGGCATGAGAAGATTGCCAAAGCTATACATGATGCAAATAAGCCAGCTCTTCTACATACCTGTGGGAATGTTTATCCAGTCTTCAATTGGATAACTGATAATTATGAAGGGAAACACTCCTATGAGGACTCTATTCTACCTGTAGAAAAAGCATGGGAGACATACCATGACGAGATAGCAATTCTTGGTGGCATTGATGTCAATTATATGATTATGGAGCCTAGAGAGAATATCTATGATAGAGCCTTTGCCCTATTGGAGAAGACAGCAACATTAGGTTCTTATGCTTTAGGAACAGGCAATTCAGTTCCCGACTACCTCCCCAATGATAGATATTTTGCCATGTTGAAGGCTGCATGGGATCTTCGTGGGATACAGGTGAAAATGGTACAATAGGAAAGATGATGTGTTAGGATCAAAAGAGTACTTACTTGGTGATTATAGTAGATGGTTAGATGAACAATTAACTGGTCAAGGTGTTCCCCTCTACTCGTTTTTGCATGAAAAATTGTGAATAATTGAATTGTCTTGCTCAAAGTCTCCATTATCTAGCGATTCCGTTTGTGGTTTCTTGACAATAATGAAGATGTCGTAGTTCTTCTGTATTCTTCAACCATGGTGGTCTCTTCCCTCTTATTCCCCAACGAAGCGAGAGTAGCACAAGCATTACCATGGTTCGTGCGCCAGTTCGGCGTTATACATATAGCTGG
>JAEINL010000047.1 GCA_016342655.1 Sphaerochaeta sp.
TCAGTTTTACTGTGCTAGTGAGCCTCCAGTCTAAATTTAGCTTATCAGGGAATCCCACAAGAAAAGTGATTGAACCGAAATTTTATGAATTAACTTTAATCATTTGAATATAGGACATGGAAAATAAAAATCAATGAATTAATAACTTATGCTATAATAAAAAGTCAAAATAATTCAGGGTATTTTTAAATTAGTTTTAAAGGAGTGCGCTATGGACTTGAAAGACAAATTGGAGGAGCTAGCTATTCGAGTTAACAGAATGAGAGATTCTATCCATACTGAAGAAGCAACGAAAACGGCTTGTGTTTTACCTTTCATCCAAGCTTTAGGTTACGATGTTTTCAATCCTTCAGAAGTCGTTCCTGAATTCATTTCTGATACTCCTGGAAAGAAAGGTGAGAAAGTTGATTATGCGATTCTTAAAGATGAAAAAATAATCATTCTCATTGAATGTAAGCCTATAGGTGCTCAATTAGAAATAAAACACGCTTCACAACTATTTAGATATTTTCAAACCACTGCAGCAAGATTTGGTGTACTGACTGATGGTATTCGATATTTGTTTTATAGTGATATAAAGAAAGCGAATATTATGGATGAGATACCTTTCTTTGAATTCAATCTACTTTTACATACAGGGGATAAGCAAACAAAGCAAGTAGAAGAATTGAAAAAATTTGCAAAATCTACGTTTGATTTAGAGACAATCATAGGGTCTGCAACAAATTTGAAGAATAGTAGGGCAATAAAAGCAGAAATAGGACGAGTATTTGAGGAAACTCCTGATGAATTGGTGAAACTGCTCTCAAAGAACATCTATGATGGCAGATTTACCCAGCAAATCTTAGATAAATTTAAGGAACAGACAAAAAAGGCCCTTAATGAATATATTTCAGATAGAGTTGAGGATAGATTAAACAATGCTCTTGCAAGCAATAAAACCGGGGTTTCTCAAGAAGAGACTTCAACATTACAAGAGATAATTACTGCTGAGGAAGCTGAAAATGGAATTGAAACAACTGAAGAGGAGAAAGAATCTTTCAGGATTATTCAGGCAATCGCGGCGGAACTTGTTGATGTGGATAGAATAGTTATGCGAGATGCAAAAACATATTGTGCTATACTTTTTGATGATAATAATCGACAACCAATTGTGAGACTGTATTATAGAAAAACAAAATTATCGTTAGTGATATTTGATGTAAATGGTGGTACAAAAGTCGAAATTGAAAAGGTGAGCCAAATATACAAAAATAGGACAGGAATTTTAGCCGCTATTCAAAATTATCTTAAAGATAAGTAACTTGGTATTGGTTTTTCCTATCTCAGGCTCCTCTCTCCCTTGCTGTTTGTGAAGGGAGCCGGGTGGTTTATAAGGAACTTGAGATTATAGTTCTGTCAAATATGGCGAAAAGTTATGAAGACCAAATAAATCCCCCTATTATATGGGTCAAGTTTTCACATGAGGGAGGGGTTGAACGTACGGATATATTCTTGTCAGTAAGCAAGAAGGATTAGCTATAAATTAATGAATCTTTTAACAGTGAATTTTAATTATCATCTATAGGTTTCCCACAGTGTTGACATACTTTATTTTTCTTTACTTCTGATTGGTTCTTTAGTCTGATTTCTTCCATGAATCCAGAACTGATAATACCTGTTGGAAGTGCTACCAGTCCAATTCCAAACAAGGCAATTACCCCTCCTAGGATTTTTCCAAGGACAGTCACTGGATATACATCTCCATACCCAACAGTGGTCAATGTTATTATTGTCCACCAGGAGCTAGCAACGATATTGGGAAACTTATCTGGCTGTACAGGATTTTCTACATAATACATGAGCGAAGATGCCAATAGCAATAAAAGGAAGGTGACAAATAGCGTTACTACTAAATCAGACTTGCTTCTTTTTAATACTCGTCCTATCAATGCCATTGAAGCTGAATAACGACCAATCTTAAGGATTCGAAGCATTCTAGTAAAGCGAAGAACCCTGAGAACCCTTAGGTCAATTGAAGTTGCGAGGGGGATGTAAAAGGGAAGAATTGAAAGTAAGTCGATTATTGCCATCCCTGAGAACATAAAGGCCAAGATGGAAATGGATCTGTTTCTTCTAGGATATTTCAGATCAGAAGTCCAAATCCTCAGTAAGTATTCAATAGTAAATATTATGACAGAGATAAACTCAAAAGAGGAGAATAAGCCTAGATATCTCAGTTTAAGAGTTGAAAACGATTCCAGGATTACTGAAAATACATTCAGAGAAATAAGTATTACCAATGACCAATCAAAAATCAGACTAGGTATGTCTCTATATTTTGCTTTTTCCATTATTTCAAATATTCTTGCTTTCATTCTATTCTTCCTATTTTTTTAAAGAGTTTTTTTAGGCTTACTCCCAGTGTGAAATGAAATATAAAAAGGTTTTACTAGGATTTCACCATGATTGAAGAACGTAAAACAAGGTAAAAATCATAAAGAATTTGCTGCATCAATGAAAGGACGGAGGGATCGCCCTACATAAGCTATATTAGCCTCAAAAGGTGTCGGTAGTTTCAATATTTGCATTGCCATCCCATTTAATGCATAGGTCATATTATTTATTACAACAGTTAGGCAACTGTTCTGATGTTTCTGGACAATAACTGAGTTCGTTGTTATAAAAGGCCAAAGAGAATTATAATCTTTACTATCAATAGTCTTTCTTTTGGTGCTGTCAGATGAAGAAAAAGCTATTGGGTTCTTAATTTCTTTTTTGAAGAATTTATCAAAATAATCTGTATTTCCAATTTTATCATCAGAAAGAGTTAGAAAATGATAATAGGACCCGATGTAACGTTTGGGTTCATCGCCCATATCGCCTAACGTGAATTGTCTTACTATTGCTCGAACAAATTTTTCAAAACATGAAACTAGGTAGTTTGAGATTTCATTGTCGACCATTTTATAATCTGGTTCTTCAACAAGTTTTTCCATTAAGTCAGGGCGGGAGGAAATAAATTTTTTCTGCAACTCATCCCAGATGTCTTCGATGTTTAGTATTTTTGGAGCGCCTGTAACCACATTCAAATTGTAGTATCGAGCATAATTGCCAAATTTTGATAGAGAATCAATCAGGCTTTGTAAAAGGACATCCTGAGTTAAGAATTTTAAATCATCAACCAAAGCAGTTTTGGATCCTGTCTTAAAATATTTCGATCTAAACTTTTGTAATAATTCAGTTATGTCATGGGTATAGATTTCTTTTTGTGGAAATTGGTCATCCAAATGAAGGGACCCATAACATATTGCACATTTCATGAGTCTTTCTATTCCACTAGCTAATAATTGAAAGGTAATGAAAAAATATGAAGTTTCTTTGAGGCTTATCTGTAGCTCTTTAAGACCGTAGATGATTTGTTTTATAGAATTATCAAGTTCATCACCTAATCTAATTTTTTTTTGTATTAGATCATCTGATTCCATTTATTTGCCTCTCTTTCGATAAATAATTAGGTCAGAGTATTGATAAATGTGCCTTCCAAATATTTTGGAAGGCTTTAACTAATATGGATGGCAGTGTACCCATCCTACTACCTTACCCAGGATTTGAACCCCTTCGTCGTTTGCATCTACTGTGATAGGTCTATAGTTCTTGTTTTCACTGATAATGGCTACCTGGTTATGGATACGGTCGAATTCCATTCTCTTGACCAGGACCTCTCCTCGAAGGGAGACGACATAAAGTCCGTTCTCATCCAGGTATCCTCTTGCAAAAATGACAACATCCCCTGAGAAAATTTGAACCCCCGTCATGCTATCGCCTTTGACGATTGCAGCAATAAGCCTTTCAGGTTCAATTCCTCTGGCCATCCTCTGGAGGATTCTAACATAGCCTACATATTCACTTGAGGGTAAAAAGCTCTCACCCCGTCCTGCTGAGATCTTCTGGGGGGCAATAGGAACTAGTATAGTTGGCTCCTCACCTTTTTGGGTAATGATTCCCTTCGGTGTAAGTAAAGGCTTTACTTCATCTTTAACATAGTCATCATCAGGAAGAGGCAGTTCGTTACCTGTTAGGAGATACTCAACTGTAGTGTTAAGGGCACTCGAGATTGAGAGGCATTTGTCACCTGCTGGAATAATATTTCGAGCAACCCAATTGTCAACTGTTTTTTGGCTTACCGCAATTATTGCACTAAGCTCTTTTCTCGTGAGACTGACTGCTTTTCTAAGTCCTTCTACTCGGCTCCAGAATTCTATCATAAACATACTATACCCCCTGTTTAACATATATTACCTTAATTAACATAAAAATAGTACAAAAATTGATTTGTTGATTGACAAATATGTTGATAACGGTATAATAGAGGCATGAATACTGTAATTAACGAACAAAGCTTAGTTCCTTTTGGGGGTAAGATTCCTAGAAAAACCCATGTGGCAGTAAAAAAATTTGTAGCTGAACGTGGAATAACCTTGAACAAATTCTATAACGAGGCTCTTCTCTCGTATCTGAGAGTTCAAGGTTATCGGGAGGAGCCTTTTAATGTTGATAACAACGGTTGAAGCCGCCAAACGCCTCGGTGTTAATCGTAGGACGGTACTTCTATGGATTCAGACCCAGAAGCTACCTGCCTACCGATTAGCTGGCATCTGGCGTATTGACGATAGCGAACTTGAAGAATGGATCAAGAAGAGGAGAGTTAATCATGGGAAATAGGTGGATGAGATACAAGGAGTGTGCCGAATACACTCAGCTCTCGATTCCTACGATACGAAAGTACGTGATAAATCAAAGGATGCCATTTTGTAGGGTTAGTGGCTGCATTATCTTTGATCGCCAGGCAATCGATGCATGGATTGAAGCACGGGCTATACCAGTCCTTGATATAGCGATGAAGAAAGCTCCCCTGGATATGAAGAAGGTTGCGGAGGTGCTGGGCAAATGATTATCAAGGTAGGGATCATCATTGTTTTGTTGGTGCTCATGTATCTGGTGGTTGATTCCCAGCAGATGAGTGATGAGAAACGCAAGGAATTTGGTCTAGGCCCGAAAGGGCAGGGGAGATGAACATGAATTTCAAGAAAGCGATTGATTCTGTCAAGCAAAGTCTCAATGAAGCCATCAAGGAGACCGGGCTTACAGTCCAGAGCATCAGCTTCCAGGACCATTGGAAATCAAGCCTGTCTCTGAGTGTACCCAAGGAGCTGGAGGAGCTCGGGTCCTTGCTGGACAGATCCCTGAAAAATGAAGGGATCACGTTAAGAAGCCTTTCTTTCTCCTGGACGATGAACAGGGGATGGAACATTGATGGGACCAATGCCCAGGTCTCGATCCAGATCGAACCCCGGGCACCTGAAGACAGTGCTATTTCTCCATCGGAATTGCCTGGGAACTGATTACTGTCCCGCATGCATTACAGGCAACAGTGATCACTGAATAGTTTTTACCATCAGCATCCTGCACTAGGTCATTGAGAATGTGCGGTTCGAAGTATTCCTTGCAATGTGGACAATTTGGGAAATGTGTTGTCTCTTCCATATTCTTTATCTCCTTTTCGTTTCTGACTGCTTTCTCGTGGTAACACAATTTGTAGCGAAAAGCAAATATAAAGGGTATGGGCCACGAATATAGCGGCGGGGTCACTCCTCCCCTGATGACCGGACGGCTTCCGGGAGATCGCAAAACAGCCCTGGGCTACACAGTCGAGTAGCAGACCGGGTCCGTAAGCAATGGTAGCGCGGGGTGATCCAAAGCACCCCGAATGCAGGTTCGAATCCTGTCGGGTCCATCCCATAGTAAAGGAGAGTCTTACATGAAAGTTGTTATGGATGAGTTGACCGAGTGTACAAATACGAAGTTCAAGATACTTGATGTTCCTGTTATCAATATCTCAAGTGTTAGTTTTATTCCTCCTGCAGAGGTTATTGAATACTTTGAAACCCTGTTCAGAGAAATTAACAGGAACGCCGAGGAAGGCATGTCAGATCTCCGTTCGGGCCAATGCGTTATCGGATATAGGGTGAAATCTCAATCTGAAAAATCCAAAATCTCCTTTTTGCTGAAGCTTGATAGTTTTGAGGCAGAGGTAGTTGCCGGTAATGAAGAGTACCTGAGATACATCCTAAAGGGATCCCATCCAAACGGCCCAACTTATCATAAGGACATTTTTAGAGATCCTTCAGGACATGAGAAAATTGTTTATGTCAAAAATGAGATCGGCTAACGCTGTTTCGCAGCGGTTATCGAAATGATCGTATTGCAACGCTCACAATACCAGACGACAAAAGCAGTGTCCATTTCTGCAGGGCCTCCAACCATAGTGAAGCCAAGCGATACCTCTTCATGGGAACCGGTTGCATTAGATGGACAATTTGGGTTTGGACATTTAAGTCCTTCTTTTCGTGGATACATCATTATTCCTTCGGCCTGATGGGCCTTGTTTTTAGTTGTTTCAAGCATATCACAAGTCGAAGGAAGGTTTCAGTACTTAGTTGGTAAAGGGTTCTGCTGTCCCTTCAAACAGCAGGTTTACGGGACTGTGGTGCAAATGGTAGACACCGCAGACTGGGAATAGTGTACATAATATCCAGTTAGCATAGTGCAGGTTCAATTCCTGCCAGTCCCATAGGAGGACATGAATGAAAGACATCAATATCGTATCCATGACAGGGAGGCTTACCCGAGACATGGAGCTCAAATTCACCACAGGGGGAACTCCTGTTGGGAAATTCTCCCTTGCGGTGAACAGGAACAAGAAGCAGGGTGACAAATGGGTGGACGAGGCCTCGTTCTTCGAATGCGCATATTTCGGGAAACAGGCGGAAGGCCTTGCCCAGTACATGGTAAAGGGAAAGCAAGTCGCCCTTTCAGGTGAAATGAGACAGGAGAGATGGTCCCAGGACGGACAGAACCATAGCAGGGTTGTCGTTGTCGTCTCCTCCCTTTCCCTGATGGGCTCAAGGGACGAGAACCAAAACAGGTCGAACAACACTACCAGCAGACCACCACAGCAGACACGACCAAACCCACCCCAGACAACCCTAGGACCGGAGTACTTCGATGATGACATTCCGTTCTAAGGCAAAGCCACGGGAAAAGGCACTGGCAGCTTTCCAGAAGCTGAGGCGTTACCAGGAGGCTACTGACAACGGTTTTGTGCGCTGCATATCCTGTGGGAAGCTCATGAGCGTAAAGGAAGCTCAGGGAGGTCACCTTGTAAGCAGACGCGTACGGGCCACCGAACTTAAGCATGACAACGTCTGGCCCCAGTGTCCTAAGTGCAACGGTCCCCTATCAGGGAATGTGATTGCCTACAGGGCAAACCTTGTGAAGCTCATCGGGGTGGTACGGGTACAAAGGATAGAGGACCTTGCCAACGCTTCCGAAGGTGATGAGGAAGCCTACCAGAGGCTCAGTGGGGAAGATAGGCGGTCAACGGTAAGGAAGCATAACGAGGCCGAATACGAGGCACTTGCAGCAGGATTTCGGTCCCAGACCAGGATACTGCAGAAGGAGAAGGTTTCATGAATGGATACAGGATCAAGGAATTGAAATTTGAGGGACTCCAGAGAGATATCCAACGGGAAAGGCTACCCCATAACGGGGTGGTAGAAATCAGGAAGAAAGGCAACCAGTTCTGTTGGAAGGTATTCATCAATAAAAGTGACCGCCTCAATGATTACATCCTCAAGGGAATCTCCAAGAGTTCGGAACTGGCAAAGGAAGAGGCTGAGAAAGGATGGCAGGATTATATCAAAGAATGCCAGGATCACCTCAGAAAAAGCATGGAAGCAGCATTGTAAGGGAGGGTGAACATGACGACTACGCAAGCGGTGACGGAAGTGTTGAAGGAATGGGGCCCAGGGACTGCCCTCTACGGGCATGAGATCCACAAGATGGTGGTCAGGAAGCTCAGGGCGAATGGAGAGACCAAGAGGCCCCTTGATGCGACAGTTCTCAGACGATTGAGGGAAAGGGCGAATATCTACGGGGTGCGGGTACTCAAGCCCAGCGACAGCCTCTACTACAGGGAATTGAGGCAAGCCGTTATTGCTGAAGATCCGGACACCGGCCAGAACCTTGAGGGAATTTCCCACACGGCATAAAGCTCCATTTACCCTCCAGGGGTTCAATCATCAGAAAACGGCAATCAGATGCCGAGAGGAGATCATGAAATGAATAACAACACGATTAGGTTCTCTAGGGAGTCAAAGTCACTCAAGGGACAGACAACGGCAAGGCTGGTCAACGTCCTTGCGCCCCGGACAACAACAGACTTGGTAGTCATGGAAAAGAAGGAGAGGCTCCTACAGTCGGATCTCATGCAACTGGTCTTCATCGGGAACCTCGGGCGTATGGTCATCAAGACCATGAGAGTGACCCCTGAAAGGGTCGATTTCTATCTGTCGGCAATAGGACAGACCTTTGACATCGTTATTGGCCGGGAAGGGAAGTAGGCATATGAAGTACACAATATTCGGATTTAGTCAGAAAAGGTTGCTTGAGCTCGGCCTCAGCGTAGACGATGCGCTGGTGCTTGACTGGTTCGTGACCTTCCAGGGATCCGGGAGAATGCGGACGATGATTGTCGACGGCCTCTCCTGGTATTGGGTCAATTATGCTGGTGTACTGGAGGATATTCCAATCGCTGCAGGATCCGAGAAAACCATCGCAAGAAGATTTTCCAAGCTTGAGGCCTCCGGGGTGCTCGAGCACCTGACTGTCCGTGAAGGCGGGACATTCAGCTGCTTCAGACTCAATGAGAAAGTCTACACATCCCTTGTTTCGGACATTCAGGACACAATAAATAGGGGTAAGACAAAAGTGTCCGACCCTAGGACAGAATTGTCCGAGGGTATGGATGAAGAAACATTGCAGACGGTGGATAAATATGTCCAAGGGCAGACAGAAATGTCCGAGGGTAAGACAAATTTGGGCGAGGGGGTCGGACAGAATTGGGAGACGGGGTCGGACAAAAATGGGCGACCAAAAGACTCTCTTACCAGAAGAACTAACTTACCAGATAAGACTCCTAAAGAACCCCCTACCCCCAACGGGGGAATTGCACAGGAAACGGCCAAGGCCTCAAGACAGCGATTCATGAAACCAACGATTGAGGAGATTGCAGCATATTGCCATGAACGGGCAAACGGCATCGATGCCCAGGAGTTCTTCGATTCGAACGAGACGAAGGGCTGGTTGGTTGGAAACACCAAGACCCCGATGAAGGACTGGCAGGCAGCAATCAGGACCTGGGAGCATGCACGCAAACGGAACCTGGGCAATACGGGGAGATCGGTGCAGGGATCCACAAAAGCGCGTTATCACAGCGAAGGCCATGCACCAGCCCCTCTTTCGGGGTGGAACAAGATCGGGGGTACCAAATGAGCGGACAAGGACAGGGTTTCATTCTGAATCTGGAAACCAAGCGAAGGGAACGGGAAATCGAGCAGTACGGCCATGAGCTATCTGACGCTGAACGCATTGCCTTGGAAGCTGCACAGAACAGTCAGGCAGAGAATGAGGCAGCCGAGAAGAAGGCCTTCGAGTTCCGCAAATGGAAGAACGATCAGCTCTCATCCATCCCCCCAAGATTCATGACAAAGAGCTTTGACAACTACCGTGCCCTCTCCCAGATCCAACGCGAGGCGGTTGGCCATCTGAAAACTGGAAGGAGCACCATCATCTATGGCGGGAACGGACTGGGGAAGACCCACCTTGCCTTCGCATCCATCCGCTACCAGGTAGAACACGGGGTGAGTTCACGATATGTCCTTGCCTTCGATTTCTTCTCAGAGATCAAACGTTCGTTCAGGGATGATTCCACTGGGGCAGTGATGAAACGCTATTCCCAGGCCGGATATCTGGTCATCGATGAGGTTGACAAGGCATTCGGAAGCCAGACCGAGTTCGTCTATCTGTATGCCCTGGTCAACGAAAGGTACAACATGATGCTCCCTACCGTATTGATCACCAACGCAAATGAAGCCGACCTGGTATCAGTGATCGGTACCTCGACACTCTCACGGGTCGCAGGTGACGGGGCGATCATCGAACTGACCGGGCAGGACTGGCGGCAACAGGAGCTTGCATGATGGAGATACTAGAGCTTCAGGGTGAACGGGTGGGATCCCCTCCTGAACCGATAAAAATGCCGACCCCCAGGATTGCAAAAGGAATCAACAAGGAAATTGCAGAGAACATACCTTTCTGGCCTGAGGTGATCAGCTATCCGGAACTTGCAGGTAAAGTGGGCCTATCGGTTACGGCTACAACTGCAAGGATAGCAGGGGTCCAGGAACAGTACATGGTATTCCAACATAAGAAGGGAGTCTCAAGGATCCGACCTGACTTCTCTAACATCGACATAGATCAGGAGGACCCATGACAAAAGCAGTCAGTGGGAATGCATGCCTGGTTGGGAAATCCTACAAGGCAGACGGGAAAGTTTGGAGGATCTCCACAGTGCTGATCAGGCACGATGGGATATTCCTGTTTCTTCGGAGGGAAGAAGGTAACAGAATCATCATGAGGGAGGTCCTTCTGGACAGGACTCGCATCATCGAAGGAGAAGTGAATGATACCGAGACCAGGACGCAAGACATCAGCAGCGAAACGGCAATGCGCAAGGGCACAGCTGATGGAGATATGGAAGCAAGGCAATGCATGCCAACTACCACCGAAGGTACGGCTTGCAGTCGAGACGCTGGTACCCGAGCTGGGAAAGGTGAGAGATGATCAGAAGACGATGTAAGACATTCGGGTGTGCGAACCTCCATTACAACAAGAGCGGCTACTGTGACGACTGTACGCGCAAGCATGCAGTTGACTATACCGACGGCAGGGAATCATCCAACGCCCGCGGGTACAACAACAAGTGGAGGGAGTTCTCCAAGAAGTTCCTCTCCACCCACCCGACGTGCGCCATCTGCGGTGCTCCTGCCCAGGTCACAGACCATCGCGATACACCGGCTGAGATCATGCTCGACCTGTACGGAAGGTTTGATCTGGACCCGATAAACTACCAGGCGCTGTGCACCAGCTGCAACACGCGCAAGGCCAAAGAGGACAAGATGAAAGTAGAGCAATACTTTACCCGCAAAGCAAATGGCTACCCCGGGGGGGAGGGTCAAAAAAACGCTTCCCCCCCCACGACCGCGCCGGTTAGTCTTGTCCACACACACGGAACTTTTTATAAGGGGGTCCCGCTCGATGGCGAAGAAAAATAAGGCCGGACTTCTGACCAAAATCCCCCGCGCACCCGAGTATTTCGGGGAAAATGCACGGGCCGAATGGACAAGGTTACTCAAGATACTGGTTGAAGATAAACTGGTCACGACCCTTGACCTCAATGTGATCGAAGGAGCCTGCATGAACTATGGTATCTACAGGGATATGTACGACGCGATTACACAAAATGGCATGCAAACCATGGCCGATTACATAGCGGAACGGGGTGGAAACAGCCAGAAACAGGGTGAATTGACCACTCTAAACAAGGCTTTCGACCAGTATACGAAGATTCTGAGGATGTTTGGGGCGACCCCTGCAGCCCGTCACACCATGAAGCTCTCGTCCAAGGAAGGCAACCCCGATGACGATGATCCCTTAGGCAGGGAGCTAGGCCTTTGAGCGGAAAGCGGCTGACCACAGCGTTCAGACAGAAGCTGGAGGCCCGGCAGAAGGAGCTGTTCGAGGGGTATGTCAAAGCGGTGGTATCGGGGACAAGGAAGGCGGGTCTTGCAGAACGACAGAAGGTTGACCGCCATCTGAAGGACCTGGAAAGGACCGCCTGGGAATGGGTATTCGACTGGGTCACCGCCCACAAGACCCTCTGCTGGATGCAGGCAAACCTCAAGTTCCCCACAGGGCTCTGCCAGGGAAAGGCATTGCTGCTCGAAGGCTGGCAGATCTTTGACATCGCCACCCTTTTCGGCTGGGTATCAAAGATTGACAGACGACAACGGCGCTTTACCACTGCATACTGGCAGGTGGCACGCAAGAACGGTAAGAGCACCATAGGTGGGGGTATAGCGGACTACCTTGCATTCGGTGACGACTATCCCGACGCACGTGTCTACATAGCAGCCTCATCGATGGAGCAGTGCGAGGAATCCTTCGGCGCTGCAAGCGGCATGCTTACACTGGGTTGGTACCAGGGCAAGGTCATCGTCTCCAATACCAAGAACAACAAGCAGGTGGACCTGAACGGTACCAAGGCATTCGTGAAGGGAATATCAGCAAACCCGAAGGACGGCAAGCTCCCCCACGGTTTGCTCCTTGACGAATACCACCAGCATGTGGACAAGCAGCTGTACAACTCCATAGACAGTGGGCGCGTGGCGGACCCGACGGCCATGATGCTGATCATCACTACCGCCGGTGTGGAGCTCGGAGGGGTCTGTCATCAGGAATATGAGAAGTGCAAGCAGATCCTGATGGGGTCAGAAACCTCCGACCGGTACTGGATCAGCATCTACGAGCCTGATGACGGAGACAAGGATGATGATCCCATCTCCTGGGAGAAGGCAAACCCCAACATGGGGGTGTCGGTCAATACCGGCATGCTGCAGGACCGCTATGACAAGTGCAAGCTCACCGAAAGCGATCTGGTTGATTTCCGTATCAAGAATATGGACAGGTGGGTCATGGGCTCGACCAGGTGGGCGAACATGGACATCTGGCTTGAGCGTTGTTGTGATCTCTTCGATGTGGAGGAGCTCAAGGGCCGTACCTGTTATGGGGGACTCGACCTCTCCAGTACCAGCGACTTTACTGCCTTCGTGCTTACTTTCCCTCCTCGGGAGATGGGTGAGAAGTGGAAACAGCTCTACATGTTCTGGGTCCCTGGGGACAACGTCGTTGCACTCTCTAGGCAACTTCGCAAACCCCTGCAGGACTGGGTTGCCAAGGGCCTGATGAGGGCCCCTGCCGGTCCTGTCGTTGATTATGTTGATGTGGGCAACTTCATCAGGAATTGCATGAGCATTTATGATCTTAGGCTGATAGCCTGCGATGCATGGAAACTGGAACTGTTCGCCAGCAAGGTCGGTGAATGGTTCGAGAACATCGCAGCAAAGTTCAGCCAGGGGATGAGGAATATGTTCCTTCCGGTGGACCAGTACAAGGAGGCTTACCTTACAGGATTGATTTCCTGCGGGGGAAACCCTATCCAGACCTGGATGATGGACTGCGTGGAAAGCTCGACGGACTCGAATGGAAATACAAAACTGGTCAAGCCGAAACTGGAACGGTCCAAGACCAGGATAGACGGGGTGATAGCCTCAATAATGAGTTATAATACCGCGGTGGACAATGAGGGACAGGGGAATATCGATGCGAAAGAGGATTTCCTTTTCTTTTAAGTTTCCCAAAAAGCCAAAAGGTTGTATTCTTATAAATTAAAAAGGATTATATTAACCTGTATAAGGATAACCCCAGTGATTATGTCAATTTTTCAATGGTTAGGAAATAACTATGAATGGCTTTCTTCTCTTTTAGCAATTTTTATTGGTATTTTTACTTTACATGAAATAAGAAAAGAACGGATTATTTCATATAGACCAAAAATAACCCCAATAGAGCAGGATTATTTCTTACAAGCATCTCAAGGGTATTTAGGGTCAATATGGAATGAAGATTACGAAGATGATGCCCTTTTAAGCATTTTCCCTGCAGTTAATTCATTTGATATTAAATTCCGTAATGTAGGCTTAGGTCCTGCACTAGATATTACATTTACTTGGAACTTCAATATTGAATATATTAAAAATTATTTTAAGAAATGGGCAACAGAAAATAATGCATATTTAACCTATGATGATATTAAATCAATGCTTTGTATTCATAATGAAAACGGCTCACTTCAATTTTATTACCCCTTTGATGATGATAGTAGAATTTTTATAGAAAAAAGACTTTTTATGATGTCAGGCGTTGAGGCAAAACCGATAGGCATGGATGTTCCCGAAAAATATGCTCTTTATTTATCATTGATGGCATATATAGATATCTTTAAAAATTATGAAACCAAATGCTATTCAATAACACCTCTAAACCTCCATATAAGTACACGCGACTCAGGGAATATAGTTTTTGAAGAATACTATCAATTCAATTTCAGTTTTTCAAATATCCAAGGGGGGCAACACGAGAAAGCAAATTACGCACTTTGCAAAATTAATATCCAAAAAACCAAGCATGGTTAATTAAATATTCTTGTTTTCTTTCGGAATGAAGTCGTGAATCATGAATTGTATTGGGTATGTTAACTTAAATAGAAACGTAAAACTGCAGATACCTAAGATCAACGGGGTAATCACTTCGACCATGAGTAAAAAACTGCAATCGATAATTTGTAATAAGGGAATATTGATACACATGAAGATTTTATGTTCTTTTGATTGACAGAGAAACAAATCGGAGGAGATACTATAGAAGAGTTTAGCCTTCGATTTGCGTCTTGATGATGACATTGCTTTCTTGTGTGACAATAAGCTTCTCATTGAACTTCAAAAGGTTGATAGACAAAACGAGAGCTCTTTTTACTGAGGTCTCAAAAGGGATATCGATTAATTTCAATGGAGGTATGATGATGAAGAATATGGTTATGATGAGTATGTGTATGGCGGAACTAGGCATTTGCGGGGAGTGTTAACTTCACGTAAGAAGCAATGTACGGTATTCAAGATGTGGAAGGGATAAATGCCAAGGGTTCGAATCCCAGCTCTCCGCTCAATTATTTGTTAATCCACCATCGTTTTGTATATTGAGTACAGCGGTGGTGGTTTTAATTATGGAAGCATTTAAGCTATTTATCCAGGAAAAGAAATCACTTCACTTCTGGGGTTTTCCTCTAGTAGAGTAAATTAAAAATTTTTATATACTTGTAAGTGATTTGCTAATACTTTCATATATAAAGAGGTGAATAATGAAGAAAGTAGTTGGTTTGAATGGGCGTAGTAATTGTGGTAAATCTCGCACCCTGTATCTGCTTGGTAAGTGCCTGATTGAGAAAGGATATTCGATTAATAGAGGATATTCGATAAAAAATAAAAAGGAAATGCTTACCAAAGATTTTTTTAGTGATAATCCCCGAAAGAATGATGGAGAATCTTGTGATTTTAGAGCTGTTTTTTCTTTTGAAAATCAAACTGTTGGAATTGCAACTCAAGGTGACCATCCTTCGGAAATCAGGGAGAGTATTAAATTCTTCAAAAATGATCCAGTCTGTGATTTTGTTTTCTCTGCCTCTCGTCCAAATAAAGAAATGAAAAAGCTATTGGAAAAATTCCAGGAGCTAATTGATAATAAGGAGAATTTGGAATGGGAAATGCAACAGCCTGTTGATCAAGTTAACAAAGAATTGATGGACTCAAGAAACTCGCAGATGATACAGAAATTATTCGGTATGATTGAATAGTTACCTAAGCAAGCTCGAGGAGAATTTCATTTCCTAAAACGCTTCTATTTTCCATCTGCTTCCCTCCATTCTCGAACATGCCCCCTGTAATCCATCGCGGAATACAGGGGGTTTTCGTATGCTCAAACCATGGGATTGGGCAAGCTGTTTCACAAGATCAAGGACACGGTCTCCGTTTCTGTGGGCAAGAGCCTGGACTGGACGGACCTCCTGTCATTCAACAAGGACAAAGCGCTGGAGAACAGTGCCTTCTGGATATGTCTGGTAAACCTAGCCCGGACTTTCGGGTCCCTTCCCATGCATGCCTATACCAGGCTTCCAAATGGGACCAGGTCAGCCGACGCCAAGTCGGCCGAGGCCCTCCTGCTCAAGCATCCCTGTCCCCATATGAACCCCTACTCGTTTCGCTTCGCCATGAGCCTGAACTTCGAGCTCTACGGGGTTGCCTATGCAAAGATCCACCGATCCACAACCGGCAAGCCCATCGCCCTCTATCCCATAGCCTCGACTCTGGTTCAGCCTACGGTCAGGGATGGCTCCCTCTATTATCTCTATTCGATAACAGGCGAATACATAAGTCGAAAGGATATGTTGGTGGTGATGAACCTCACCACCAATGGCATCATCCCACTTGCACCGCTGGACTACATCAAGCAGGACCTTGCGGTCGCCGACGCTGCAAAGACCATGCAGCACAACTGGTTCTCACGGGGCACCATGCTCGGGGGGATCGTCAAGGTCCCTGCCAACACAAACAAGGAAACCAAGGACGAGATCCGCACATCATTCCAGAACGGGTTCGGAGGAAGCGGTAACTCGTTCAAGACCGCCGTCATTCCTGACAACACGACATATGAGCCGGTGAAGATCGACAGCAAATCAGCCGAGTTCCAGGAAGCCCAGAAATGGACAGTGGCCGAGGTTGCAAGGCGTTTCGGGGTACCCGAGGCGTTCGCAGGTGGCTCGATCCGCGAGACCTATGCCAATGCGGAGCAACGCGGCATCGACCTGGTGCAATATTCGCTGCTGCCCCGCTCGGTAGCCTGGCAGGACGCCTTCAACGATGCCCTGTTCCTCCACAATGACAGCCGCTACGTGAAGCTCAACCTCAACGGTCTGCTCCGCGGGGATGCGGCCACCCGCTCTGCCTACTATCACAATGCCCTGATGGACGGGTGGATGAGTGCCAACGATGTACGCAGCCTCGAGGACATGGACCCGATCGATTATGGCGACCTGTACATGGTGCCTATGAACTATGTCCCGCGCAAGGTCGCTGCGACCACAAACCCCTACACCTACCAGGCGATGACGAGGGAAAGCCGTTGTGAACATGACCATACTCCGATTCTGGAAGATACCAGGAAACTCGAGGACCTGGCCTACATGGCCGAACGTGCAGCGGTGGCAACATCCCAGCGCAAGGCCATCGAGCGTCTTGCGCGCAAGCACCTGAAACAGGAAATTGACGCCCTGCAGGTCCTGCTTGACTCGAACATCAGCGCATCGGAGCTCCTGGAGAAGTTCAGGGTGGCAACCGAGAAGATAGCGAGGGAGTTCGGTGAGCAGTACGTCGCTGCCTTCTCTGCCATCGCAGGGAAGATACAGCCCATCGTACAGCGGCAGGTCAGGACGGGCACCCCCGTCGATGCCGATGCCTTCGAGCGGTTTGTGAAGACCTACGCCTATGCTGCCAGCGACCGCCATGCCTCATCAAGGAACGGGGCCCTGGAAAAGGCCTTGTCGGGAATCCCCGACGACCAGGTCAGGGATACCGTAGGGACTGCCACCCAAAACTGGATTGCATCGGTCCCGAACCATGAGGCAGCTACAGAGACCAACCGGTCGGCCAACGCGATGACGGTCTTCCTGTTCGCAGCATTGGGGGTGACCTACATGCATGTGGTGGCCTCTTCCGATGCCTGCGAATTCTGCCACAAGCTCGACGGGCGGGTGGTCGAGGTCAACGGCAACGTATTGAGCAAGGGTGAGGATGTGGACGACGGGTCGGGGAACATCATGCACATCAGCAAATCGAAGAAGCATCCCCCATTCCATGACGGGTGCGCCTGTTCGGTGGCACCGGGGAGATAGGAAACCATGAGAGACAAGAGACTGAAGCTGTTTCGCGAGTACGCAAATGCATCGGCGATCAGACGCCTGGGAGAGGAGAGGCTGACCGAGCAGTCAGGGTCGGTGAGCGCATGGAGCGCCCCGATCTGGAACATCGGAATGCTCAACCTCAACGGGCGCGTATACACCGAGGAATTGGCCAAGCGGCTGGCAACCGAGAACAGGGCGACCCTCGCCTACGACTCGCACCGCCACGATTGGGGCGAGGCCTACCTTGCTGCCGTCGCGGTTGTGAAGAGCCCACGCATCGAGGATGGACAGCTCTGGGTGGACATCTTCTTCGTGGACAAGGCGTACAGCGACAAGCTGTCTGCAATCCACGAGGCCGGGGTGTCCATCGGGGTATCGAGTGTGGGTTACGGGGAGACCGACAAGGACGGGGTGGTCAACGCCGCCACCTATGAGCTGGTACGGTACCTGGATTTCGTCACCGACCCTGCCAACGAGACCTATGCAGAGCCGGAAAAAGAGACGGAGAACGTGAAGAAGGAAGAGAGCGCAGGCAGTCAGGAGCACGACGAGGTGTCGTCGGAACCCACCGGGGAGCTGTCCCAGGAAGAGAAGCAGCGGCGCATCGAAATATTGAGACAAGTCGAGGCAATCGACTGAGGAAGGAAACATGACTGCAAAGGAACTGAGAGAAAAACTGGCCGCTCTGAGAAAGGAGCGCAAGGGCCTTTTTGCCGCGATGACCGACGGCTACAAGGAAGAGGCTGTGTCAGCCTACGAGGACAAGGCCAAGGAGATCCACGACACCGAGTACGCCCTCACCGAGGCCGAGCGCATAGAGCTTGACGACCGGCTGGACGAAAGTGCCCAGAGGGCTCTGGAAGAGGGAAACCGTGAGACGATCACCGATGCGGAGCAGAAGTTCCTCAAGGCGATCCGTGATGCGGTCTCGGTCGGTTCGACCTACACCGGCCTGATACCCTCCACGATATCGAGTGAGATCATCAAGAAGCGGGAGAGCTTCGGCAAGCTGCGCGGAAGATGCAGGCGCATCTCCCTGGGTGGGGACTACACCATCGCCATCGACGGCGACCAGGTCACCGCTGAGTACGTCGGGGAAGCCGCCCAGATTCCTGAGAAGACCCCGGGCATGGGCAAGGTGACCTTCACCGCCTACAAGCTGGGAGTGCTGGTCAAGGTGAGCGAGGAGTTCATGGCCGACGTCGCCGTCGATGCCATCGCCTGGCTGGTCGAGAACATCTCGCGTGCCTTCGCAAAGAAGGAGGACACCGAGATCCTCAAGGGTACCGGAAGCGGGGACAGCCACATCACCGGCATCCTCACCTCGGTGACCGGCAATGCGATAACCACCGCTGCAGCCGATGCGGTCACCCTGGACGAGATCAAGCGCCTGATCGGCTCGATGAAGGACTACTCCACCGGGGCCGTGCTGATCATGAACTCCTCAACCAAGACCGAGATCAGCCTGCTCAAGGACGAGAACGGGCAGTACTACTTCCCTCCCCAGACCGAGCTGACAAGCATCCAGGGCAAGGAGATAATCACCCTCGACGACGTCGATGCGATGGGGGCGGGAAAGCGTGCGATCGTCGCTGCAAACCTCTCCTACTACCAGATCGTGGACAGGCAGGGCATGAAGCTGACGGTGCTCAACGAGCTGTATGCGGAGACCGACGAGAAGGGCATCAAGGCCACCGAGCGTCTTGACGGTAACGTACTGCGGCCTGAGGCCTTCAGGGTCCTTGTCTGCAAGGCGGCATAGGGGGTGAGTCATGGCCGACCTGATCACCCTTGACGAGCTGCGGACAATCTACGGCTTCACCATCACCTCCGGGGGAAAGACCGAGGCGATGTATGGGGCCCTGGTGCGCTCCGCCTCGCAAGCCTGCATGAACTTCGTCGGCCGCGACCTCAGCCTCAGGGAATCGGTGGAGTTCCAGGATGGCAACGGCCATGACCGCTTCCTCCTGGACAACACCCCTGTCGTATCGATCCAGTCGCTTTCTGTCGATCCATTGCATCGCTTCGAGTCGGTGTTGGCTTCTGATGAATACCGCTTCGACTCAGCCACGGGGATCGTCACCCTGTACGGGATCAGCGTCCCTGCTGTGAAGGACTGCATTCGCATCTCCTACACGGCAGGCTACGACCCGATCCCTGACGACGTGAAGGCCGCGGTGGCCGACACCGTCCAGATGATGGCCAGGCGTATCACCGGGGTCTCGGGGGGTGTGACAGCTAGGACTATGGCAGACGGGGGGACCGAGCAGCTGGAGACGGTGGCTCCCACCGACTACGCCAAGTTCCTGCTCAGGGCCTACCGAAGGAATGTGATCCGATGAGCAGGGCCGCCAATGCGTTGCGCATCGATATCGACAAGGAGATCGGAAAGAGGATCACCCGGCTCGGCGGGTCGCTCCCTGCGATCATGGACTTCTCGATGGGCGATGTCGCCCAGGACATGGCCGTGTTCATCAGGGAGAGCTTTCTCAATGGGAAGGCCCTGGAGAAACGCACTGGCGAGACGTTTGCAAGTGTGCGGCACTACAACGCCCGCAAAGGGGTTGCAGGGCATTATGTCGATTTCGGTGTCGGGGTGAAGGGACACCTGAACTACCTGCACAAGTGGACAGGGACGGATAGGGCCTTCATGGGACCGGGCAAGGCCGGGTATGAGTCGACTGGCCGGTACATGGACCTGGTCGGGAAGAACCTGGAACGGATGGAAAGGCGACTGGAGGTGCTGTGACAGGATTGTTCGATACGTACGGGGTGCTGCAAAGCCTCCTCGAGTATTTCAAGGTGGCTCTGGCCGACAAGCTTGCAGGGCAGGGACTGGCTCCCATCGAGGAATGGGACATCGGGTACCGCGACGTGGCCAGCGGGCTGCACGCCCACCCTGCCTTCCTGATCAAGAGCGACCGCGACACCGAGAGCCCAGACGGGCCGTTCTTTGAGACGATGGAGACCGACATCGCATTGGTCTTCCGCTGTGAGGATGCTGAGGAGGGCTACCGCCTGCTCTGCTCATACCAGGCGGTCCTTGACTCGATCCTGCGTGACGACCCTCATTTCGGGGGGAACCTTGCAGAGGTGAGAAAGGCAGCGTTTGCAAAGGCGAGGGACAGCTCGCTGACGCTGTTCTTCCTGTTCGTCGATCTGGAGATCGACATCGATGTGTTGGCATGGAGGGCTGAGTGATGGCAATCAGATGCAAGGGCTGCGGGCACAGGATCGAAGGGAGAAGTCTCCCACAGCTTTGCCCCAGATGCGGGGCTGTGATGGTTCCCTACGTCATCAGGACTGAGGGAAAAGAGAAGAAGGAAAAGTTCCTCGAGAAGCTCGAGGACTGATAAGGGAGAGCTGGCATGAATACAAAGGTTTTGACGGGCAAGGACGGCAAGGTGAAGGTCGGCACCGATCAGATCGCATACTGCGACACCTGGTCTATGGACATGTCCCAGGAAGCGACCGAGGTGCTCAAGCTGGGGACCAGCTGGGCCAACGCCCAGGGCGGGAAGAAAAGCGCGACGGGCAGTCTGGGCGGAAGCTACTCCGAGACCGATACCGCTCTCTCGGCTCTGGTGACCACCTGGCTGGGCGAGGATGAGGTGAGGGCGGACATTCATCTTGTACAGAGCACGACCAAGGAGTACACAGGGTCCGCAGTCCTCAGCTCGTTCAACATGAGCACCCCAGCCGCAGGCAAGGTGACCTGGTCTGCAAACTTCACCTTCGACGGTGCGCCCACCGAAGGGGCACCTGCAGCATGAGGCTGAGCATAGCGACGACCGGCCGGTATGAGCCCAAGTGTTTCGACAGCCAAGGCCAGGAGGGTTCCTCCCGGCCCTTCGTCGAGTACAAGTTGCTCACAGGAGAGCAGGTCGAGGAGGTGCGCAGCCAAGCCCAGGGCGATTCCTGGTCCCGCATATGGAAAAGCCAGGTGACAAGGCTGGGAGATGCGGTGTTCGAGATCGACGGGGTCGAGAAGGATGTTGCTGCAAGGGACGTGCCCGGGATACCGGGGACCTTCGTGCTGTATTTCGAGGTCGCCCAGCACATCCTGAGTGAGAGCATACTCTCAGCCGCGGATAAAAAAAAATTGCACTCTCCTACTGTCTCTACGCCGAAGGATACACCTCCTCCTACAGACGGGTCTACGGGGGAAAAGAGCGCAGTGTAGTGCTGAGAAGCGGGCTCGATGTGAAGCTTGATGATATCGGGGAGATCCTCTCCGACGAGGGGATCGCCCTGGATGCGATCAGTTTCTACCGGAGGTACAGGACCATGGGATGGCCCTACCGCGGTGGTTGGGCCGAACAGCCTGCAAGGCTTGAGGAAATCGTGGAGTTGCTGGACCCCCTGGACCGGCTCTACCACCCGAGGATGATGTAGATGGCAAAGGACCTGAGGATACGGGTAAGCAGCGACACGGCCCAGGCGGAAGCGGGGCTGAAGAAGGTCGGATCTGCAATCGAAGGCATGGGGACAGTGAAGGGCTCCTCCGACGCCGCCATGTTCACTGCGAGCCTGCTCAAGACGGGGCTGGCAGCCGCAGGTGTCTCACTGTCCCTTGCCAAGATGCTCTCCACCGCCAAGGAGGCGGTCGCCCTCTATGCAGTGCAGGCCAAGGCCGAGACTTCCCTGGCGGCGGCCATCAGGGCCACCGGGCAGGAATCGGAGTTCTCCATCGGAGTGCTGCGCGAGTACGCATCGTCCTTGCAGGCGGTGACCAACTACGGCGACGAGACTATCCTCACCGTCGAGCAGATGATGGTCCAGACCAAGAGGATCGGCTCCGACATCATGCCACAGGCCACAGAGGCCGCCCTGGACATGGCGACCGCCCTCGGGACCGGGTTGCCAGAAAACGCAAAGAAGCTCGCAAGGGCTCTTGCAGACCCCATACAGGGGATATCGATGCTCAAGGAAAGTATGGTCATCCTCACTGACGAGCAGCAGTCCTCGATCAAGGGCTTTGTCGAGCAGGGAGACCTTGCAAGCGCCCAGAAGGTCATCCTGGACAAGCTGACCGCCACCTACGGCGGGCTGGCGCGTGCCCAGGGAGCCCTGGATGTCTCGAAGATAGAGCAGATCAGCAACGTGATGGGAGACATCAAGGAAGGGCTCGGACAGTCCATCATCGAAGGAATAAGCCCGGCGATGACCTGGCTGCTGGAAAAGCTGCAGACCGTGAACGACAAGATTGCCAAGGCCAACAGGGAGGCAGGGATCGTATCCCCCTCCTCAATGAGTGACAAGGAACTCACCGAGACCTGGGAGGCCCAAAGGGGCAAGGTCGAGCAATACCGCAAGCAGATCGGGCAGGCAATCCAGATCGGTGATTTCTCGACACAGATGATCGCCCAGGACCTGCTTGACCAGATGCTCCCCGCCTATGAGCCGGTGGTCACTGAGATAAACAGGAGGGCAAAGGAGGCCGGGTACAAGTCTGCCAATGCCTATGGCGAGGCCTATGCGAAACAGCTTGCCCAGCAGAAGATCACGAACCCGCAATCATCGCAGGACGAGAAAGACTCGATGCGCTCCCTCTCCCCTTCCTCGATGGTCCCTACATCCACAGGGATAGCAAAGGAAGCCAAGGAGGAAGCCAAGGCCTTCGCATCAGCCCAGGAAGCTGCCTACCAGCTGGTGACTGCAACATCGGGCTACCAGAAGATACTGCTGGAGAACGAGATCAACCGGCTGGAGACCCTCAGGGAAAGCAACATTGCTGCAATGGGGAACAGGAACCTCACAGCCTCGCAGGTAGCCGAATACGAGAGACTCAATGTCCTCCTTGGTGAGCAGCTTGAACTGGACTACCAGATCCGTGACGGCCAGGACGGCCTCTCCTCCTTTCTGGAGAAGAATGCAGGCTATGCCAGGGAGACGGCTGAGCAGGAGAAGACCCGACTGTTTGCCCTCCATGACATTGCCTCAGCCTACCAACGCCAGAGTGACCTCACCGAGGAACAGAAACAGAACATCGCCCAGATCATCACCGGACTGCAGGTCGCGATCAAGGCCATTCCTACAGAGACAGGGAAAGCGGCGAAGACCGTGCGCCAGCAACTTGACGAGACCTTCGAGGCCCGATTCCCCACCACCGGCGTGAAGAGCTGGGCCAAGGATGCGCAGTCGGCGATAGGCGACCTGACGGGTTTCATGCAGGATAATTTCGGCTCGATCATCGATGTGGGCACCAGTTTCTACAAGACAATCGTAGAGGCCCAGGAAAACGCCTCCAAGGCCCAGATCGCCGTCCTTGAGAAGCAGATAGCCGCGGAAAAGAAGCTGTACGAGAAGCAGACCAAGGCGATCAACAGCCAGTACGATTCGCGCACCCAGACCCTTGCGGACAAGTATGCCTGGGGCCTGATGAGCTATGAGGACTACATAGCCGCCCAGCTTAGGCTTGATGAGGAGAAGTCATCCGGTGAGGAGGCCGCGGCCAGCAGATACAAGGATCTGGAAAGGCAGAAGCTTGCAGTCCAGAACTCGGTTGCAAAGACAACGTTCGAGAACACGAAGAAGCTGGGCATCGCCCAGGCCCTCATCCTGGGGGCACAGGCGATATTGCAAGGCTATGCGACATTGGGTCCCATCGGGGGGACCATCGCCGCTGCGGTCATCGCAGGGGTGACAGGGGCGCAGATAGCAACCATCTCCAGCCAGCAGTACACCCCGTCGGTGGCCCTTGCAGAAGGGGGGATCGCCTACCGTCCCACCACGGCCCTCATCGGGGAAGGAGGCGAGCCTGAGGCGGTGGTCCCGCTCTCCAAGGCCGCTGATTTCGGGTTTGGAAGCAGTCCACGTGAGAACCACAGCCAGACGGTCGTGAACATCAACGCCCCTGTATATGACGGGGAACAGCTTGCAGAATACATAGCGGCCGGGATCGTGCGCGGACAGCGCATCGGTCGCATCCCCCGGTGGGAGGAGTAGATGAACAGGGCGACCTATACCCTCTTCCTGGACTTCGGCTCAGGCTTCGAGGATTTCTCCGACCGGATCATCCTCTCAGAAGGCTACACCCCCCGCCTGTGCATCGGGCGCGAGGGAAAGCACGAGATACAGACGGTCAGGGTGAGGCTGCACCGGTCCGCGGGCCTTGGTGCGCGTCTCGCCACCACCACCGATGACCATATCCCGGCAAGATTCCTGCGCAACGGCATCCCCGTGATGACAGGCGTCGTGCGCCCCTACAACACCTCCAAGGCAGCCCTGAACCGGATGGAGGCCATCACACTCACGATCCTGGACAGGTCCGCCACCCTGGACCAATATGTCTTCGAATCAAGGCGATGGACGAACCTCGTCCTCATCGACTGCACCGACCTCTCCCATTCCCTGGTGCACCTGCTGTTCGCAGAAGCCGGGGTGGACCCTTCGGAAGTCCTGGTGGGTTTCGACAGGAGCGAGGTCATCCCCTGCTATGCACTCTCCAACGGGGACTACATCGGTTCCAGGATACAGGAGGTCCTCTACGAGTACGGGCTGACCTACCGGGCGACAGCCGACGGGAGATTCCTCATCATTGACATCGCCCAGGATGTGATCATTGCAGCGACCACCATCAGGACCGAGGACCTGCGCACCGAGTTTTCCATGACCAGGTCGGACAGCTCCCAGAAAGGCTCGATCGTCAGGTGGTATCCGGTCCTTTCCAAGACTTCCACGCCCATCTTCGAATATGAGACTGCAGAGGGTGGGGAGCCTATCCCCGGAGGCGGGGTTTTCCCACCGCTTTCCGATGTCCAGGGCTACCGCCTTCCCTACGACATCTCCGAACTCACCGACGGCAAGCTCTTGGCCATCGCCAACGCTTCGGTGGTGTACGAGCCTGCAACGCTGCAGGTAACCAAGCATACGGAGTTCGGCTCCGATGACTGCAGCGCCTACCTCCGCTCAACGGTAACCTCAGGCCAGACGGTCGCATCCTTTGCCGTCATCGCCGACGTCTGGTACCAGGGAAGGACCTACAGCCAGCAGATTGTCCCGGGACCCAAGCCCAAGACCTACACGGCGAAGGTGATCTCGGATGCAGGCAGCGCCCAGAGACTTGCCAGGATACTGTCCCTCAGGCAGACCTGCGGCCAGCAGTCCTACAGCTTCGATTCTGTCGTATCGATGGACCCCGGCCAGATCGTGAGGGTCATCGAGGACAAGGTGAGCTTCCTGGATGTGACGCTTCGCATCCTGTCCAGGGAGTTCGACGCCACCACAAGCCTCTACCGCTACACCTCTGAGGGGACCGCCGCCATCGACCTGACAACCACGGTCGAAGGAATCGAGTCTGCGGAAAACGCCCTGGGAAAACCACGCAAGGGTGATGCCGGGCCGCGGGGGAAGTCCTACCGGGTGGAGATAGAGTCCACAGAGGGCCTGCTGTTCCGCCCGGGTTCCCAGTACACGCGCATGATCGCCCACATATATGACGATACGGGGGAGATCACCGGCTCCGTCTCCCCTTCGAACCTGGCCTGGATCCGAAAGAGCCAGAGCGCTGCGGGCGATGCGGCCTGGAACACCGCCCATGCCTCTGGCTACAAGGAAATAGAGCTCACCCCTGCCGATTTTTACGGCAGCACATCTTTCAAGTGTAAATACGAGGAGGTCATCTGATGGCACTATTGGCTACCGGACAGATCACGTTCATTGACTACAACGATGCCCTTTCACTGACAGGGTTCATCAACTCCACCCATCCCAAGACACAGGTCTATTCCAAGGATGGGGGAGGCAGCTATTCGTCCAACTGGGTGAGCGTGAACAACCTGCTCATTCCCAACGTCTTCCGCCAGGCTGCAGGGGCTGCGGGAATCGACCTGGTATCCCCCACCGGAGGCAACGGGGTGGGAATCACCAATGCAAAGTGGACGCTCAAGCTCTTCACCGATGCTGCGGTGACCATCGCCGCAGGCGCATCCAACGCGTCCTTCGGGTCGGTCTCTGCCTCGGCACCCTATACGCTGACGCTGAACAAGAACTGCATGACCGAGGCAAGGCCTTCGTTGGAATGCACGTTCTCCTGTGTCTATACCGACCCATCCACGGCCCTTTCCATCGACTTCAGGACCTCTGTGACCTTCTCGCTGATGAAAAGCGGGGGGAAGGCAGTCTTCGTACAGATATTCGAGGCCAACGGGCAGTACGTGATCCGCAATGGTGCCGTATCAACCTCAAACCTCTCCCTCAGGTTCTCTGTCTTCAGGAACGGGGTGAAGGATACTGTGGTCACCGGAATTGCACAGTGGAAGTACCGTGATCCGGGTGGGAACTGGACCAATGACGGATCTGCTGTGGCCCTGTCCGGAACCAACCCCGAGACTGCAGCGGCAAAGACAATCAGCGCAGCCACAGTCGATGCGATCACCAACTCGAGGACCTACCGCATCGAGTATACCGACAACGACTCCGAGGCGGATGTGACAGGGACGGTGTATTCGGCTGAGGTCTCCATCCTCGACCTGACCGACCCTTACCAGATGTCCTACACGGTGGACGGGGGCACCATCTTCAAGAACGGCGAGGGGACCAAGACTATCCACTTCAAGCTCTTCCAGAACGGGACTGAGGTTGATCTGGTGAGCGGGTCCTACAAGCTCTACAGGCTCACCCTCCATGACCAAAACGGCAACCTGACCTACTTCAAGTCGGCCTATGACCTGGGCACCTCCATCTCAGGGGCAATCTCGGCAGGTGCGACCTCGCTTGTCGTCGCATCGGCCGGGACCGGCTCGAAGGCGATCAAGGCAGGCGACCGGCTGGTATTCGAACCCGGGGTGGGTGCGAAGGAGGAGATCGTGCAGGTCTCAGCCTCCTACGTATCGGGTACCACCATCGCCCTTGCAGCCGGGGTGCAGTATGCCCATGCAGCCTCGGCTCCCATCAGGTCAGCCAACAAGAAGTGCGGACTCACCGATACGGCCAAGGTCATCACCATCACCGGCGACGATATTTTCAGCCTGGGATCGGTTGATGTGGAGGTACTGGACTGATGAGACTGCTGGCAGCTGGTACCATCACATTCACCGACCAGGACGACTCTTGCATCGCGATGCTTTCCAGCGATGTGCTGCCCGTTCCGTGCGATTCCCAGGGGATGCCAAGACTTCCCCTGGGGTCCTCACCGCTGACCTCCAGGATGATCATCATACGGGGAGGGGTGGAACAGGTTGGCTGGACATTCACAAGAACCCAGCAGGGGGTGACCTCGAGTGTCAGTCCCTCCGGGGTGGTCTCGGTGACGGCGATCAGCGCCGACAACGGGTATGTGGAGGTGACAGCCTCCAAGGCCGGGCAATCCTTGGTGAAGAGACTGACGGTCTCCAAGGTCTACCAAGGGGAAACAGGCTCGCTTGCCTCCGACTTTTCCATTGAACTCTCCCCCAGGGCCTTTCTGATATCGTCCAGGGCGATGGTGTTGGAAAGCCAGGTGATCACCGCCGTCTGCAGGAAGATGAATGTCGTAGGAAATCCGCTGGTCGGTTGGGAGGCCCCGGGGGTTCAACTGTCAGAGGCCAACGGAGAGGTCGCGACAATCACCATCCCTTCACAGCTGATGCTCACCTCCTTCTTGCTTTCCTGCTCTCTTGAAGGGTATGGGACAAAGA
>JAEINL010000048.1 GCA_016342655.1 Sphaerochaeta sp.
GCGACCTGCATCCCAGAGGCCTGGAATGCAGGTTCTTCCAGGTCTTTCGCATTAAAATATTTTTCGCATAAAACCAATAACGCGAAATTTCGCGTTACAAGTCGAAAATTGTCTGCATGGTCACATGGACCTGATGTTCTGTGATGATGAGAACACCACGGTCAACCGCAGGGCGAGCGGGAACCTGTCGATCATGAAGAAGATGTCCCTTTCCCTCTATAAGATGATGAAGCCTATCGAGAAGTCAAAGACCCTAAGCAACATAAAGAGGGGGTTCGCTTGGGGCTATGAGGACATGCTGGAGAGCTTGCTGAGCTCATGTGACAGCAAGACCATACAGAAGAATCTCGAAGCCTCGCTGAAAAAAACGAAGAAGGAATGACAAGAACCCTAGATTTTTGACATTTTTTATGGGATCACTGCCACCTGGGTGTCTTTCTGGAGCTTTCGAACCTGGGTGTTTTGTTATGTCCGCTTGCTTGATGTAAAGTTACATTTTCAGATTCATGGCATTGAATATCTGTCAATCCTTTTTTCATGCGTTTGTCCTGGAAATAGGGCTGGGGACTGGACAGGTTTCTTGTACTCTGGTAAGGTTTTTTTTCAAGGGGAGGAGACAAGCATGCTGAGGATACGATACAGGAATGTAAAGCAGCCTTTGGGTGTATTGTTTTCCCATTCAATAGGTAGTGAAAAAGTCGGTCAATTGGGACCGGCTTTTTTTTAGGAGCAATGATGGATAAGAAAAGCGTATTTACAGGAAGGTCACTGTGCGTCATTGACGACTTTACCATCGAGGAGAGGAAACATCTCTTTACCGAGGTGCGGAAGCTCAAGACGGCAATGCAAGAGAACAACCTCCCGGTTATGGAGAGTTACCGCATTGATGACAAGGACTTTGGTATCTATGAGGTCTTTCTGGAAGACAGTACAAGAACTAAGGAGTCTTTTAGGAATGCTGCCAACTTTCACCATGTGAAGGTCTCTGAGCTGAATAGCGACAGCTCCTCCTTCAACAAGGGCGAAAGCTATGCTGACACCTTCAATACGCTCAGTGGGTACTCCAATTCAGTCTTCATCATCCGCAGCAAGGTCGAGGGTGTCTGCCGCTGGCTTGAGGACGAATGTTCTGCCTACGCCCAGCGCAACAAGCTCTGGCGCAAGCCTGCCTTCATCAACGCCGGGGATGGCAAACACGAGCATCCGACACAGGAGCTGCTTGATGAGTTCACCTTCCTAGAGGATAACAACTGGAAGACTGATTCTATTCATGTGGCGCTGGTCGGGGACCTCTACCATGGCAGGACTGTCCACTCCAAGGCATCCGGACTCAAGCTATTCGATACGGTGAAGGTTGACCTCATCGCTCCGGTTGAACTTGCAATGCCTGAGACCTATGTGCTGAAGATGCGCGAGAATGGATTTGAGGTACGTATTTTCTCCTCCCTCGAAGAGTATCTCGCCCAAAAGGATATTGCGGACAAGTGGTACTTCACCAGGCCCCAGCTGGAGAGGATGGGTGACCGCATCCTCCAACGTCAGGAACAGTTGCGCTCGGCCATCACGTTCAAGCGCTCCTATATGCCACTTCTCAAGGAAGGGACCAAGTTCTATCATCCGCTTCCCCGCCACAAGGTTACCCCTACCATACCGACCTATCTCGATGACACCTCCCTTAATGGATGGGAGAGACAGTCCATCAACGGTATGTATGTCAGAATTATCCTCCTCGCCCTTATAGGGGGGAAGATAGGGCAGACTTTCGTCCCAGAGCAGAAAATCGTTGACCAGGAACGTGCCGAGTACATCTTTGAAGTCGACCTCACACAGATGCCCCTTAGGGAGAAGGTAGTCAGCGAAGGGGTGACACCAATCCATAACGGTCTGGTCATAGACCATATCTGCAGGGGTGACAGCCCTTCAGTGATACGTGATCATATGCGCCTTATAAGCAGTGTCCTTGGTCTCGATGAGGACAAGGGAGGGGAGTGGGTAAGCTCGGGCCATAAGGGAGAGGACTCCTTCAAGGGTATCATCTTCCGCCCTGATGCCCCTGATCTGACACGCAAGAACCTCAAGAGGCTTGCCGCTGTCGCCCCTGGGTGCACGTTGAACATCATCAGGGATGGGAAGATTGAGAAGAAGTACCGGTTGCATATGCCGCCAAGAATCTATAACTTTGATGACCTGGCATGTACGAACGAGGCTTGTATCTCATACCCTCAGCAGAACGAAGGGGTGCCTGCCCATTTCACTCGCAACAAGGAGAACCTGTTTGCCTGTTCTTACTGCGAAAAGACACACTCCTTCAAGGAAATCTGGCAGAGCCGGAACAAATAGGATAGACTGGAGAATACTATGAAAGATCTTAGCGTTATAACACATCATTATGGGCCCTTGCTAGCCAAAGAGGCCTTGCAGTTGGGAGCCATCAGGCTCAGACCTGATGATCCCTTCACCTGGGCAAGTGGCTATCGCATGCCCATTTACAACGACAACCGTCAGTTGCTCGCCCTGCCAAAAGCGAGGTCTCTCGTCGCAGAGGCCTTCTCTGAGATGCTGAAAGCCCTGGATTTTGATCCTGATAACATAGCAGGGACAGCCACAGCGGGCATTCCCCATGCAACCACCCTTGCTGACAGGATGTGCAAGCCCCTTTCCTATGTTCGTAGCTCAGGTAAGGATCATGGCCTGCATCAGATGATTGAGGGGCTTGGTCCAAGTGGAAGCTACGAAGGTGCAAAAGTGCTGCTCGTTGAGGACCTTATCTCAACAGGGGGGTCTTCGATTAAGGCGGTTGAAGCCATTGTCGCTGCTGGAGGAGTATGTCCCTATACCTTAGCTATTTTTACCTATGGGCTGCAGGCATCTGTTGATGCCTTTGCAAGTCTGGATCCTGCTTGCACCGCCCACACTATCCTGGAGTATGACAGTATGGTTGCGACAGCGCTTGAAATTGGGTATGTGGATGAGAGCGGAGCTTTATTGCTCAATGAGTGGAGAAAAGATCCCTTTGGTTGGGGAGAGAAGCATGGGTTTCCTCCCCTAAAGAAATAAAAGGAAGAGAAATTGAGTAGGAGTAGAGAATGACCTATCGTGAAAAATTACTTGCTAGTGCCTCCCAAGTGGGCAATATTACCTGTATGGGCCTTGATCCCCAACTGGAAGTGCTTCCTTTCCAAGGGAGTGATGTCCGAACAGTTCTGAACCGGTTTTTTCAAATACTGTTCAGGCGGATGGTTCTTTCAGGCCTTATTCCCGCTGCTTTCAAGCCGAATATCGGCTATTATCAAGCCCTGGACCGCCCTCGGGACGAGGATTTTTCCGGTAGCCTTGCCCTTGCCGATGTAATGGATATGGTGGAGAATTTTTTCCCTGGTATCCCCATCATTCTGGACAGCAAGCGTGGGGATATAGCACGGAGCAGTCTCAACTACGCCAACGAAGCCTTCTTGGCATGGGGTTCTGATGCTGTTACTGTTGCTCCCTACATGGGAAGTGACTCTGTCAGGCCCTTTATCGACCATACCCCCCTTGAGAAGGGCGTGTATATTCTCAACAGGACCAGTAACCCCGGGGGGAAGGACCTGCAGAACTTAGTGGTACATCTTGGTAAGGATTCTTCACCTCTCTACCGGGAGGTTGCCAAGCAAATCATCTCCTACAACAATGACAGCGGTTCTGTAGGGGCTGTGGTCGGTGCGACCAACATGGATGAATTGAAGGATATCGCCTCAATGTATGCCCAATGCTCAGTTCCTCTGCTTATTCCTGGAGTAGGTAGCCAAGGGGGCTCTGCCCCTTCTGTTATGGCTGCCCTACGCGAGAGTGGCTATCCGGTGAAGCTGGCAAGAATAAACAGCTCAAGTGCCCTGACCCATCCTTGGAAGAAGGGTGAGGCCCCTGAAGATTGGCTGCAGATGTGCGAGGCTTCCTTGCGTACCTTGCTTGAGGAAACCAGAGTATGACCGTGATGCAACTGTTACAAGGACGTCACCTCAGAGCGCACGATGAGGTGGTGCTGACAACCGTAAGCGGGGTAGCCTCTACCAAACCTGCCTTGATCAGGTATTTCGACCAGAAGGTCCCTTCTCTGGGGATCATAACCACCAAGAGCTTCCAGGTCGAGGTCAACCCGGGAAACCGTGAACCCATCATCTGTGAAACTAGCTGGGGTAACTTCGGAAACTCTGTAGGATTGAGAAACCCCGGGCTTAAGGTCGCCCTTGCCGAACTTCAACTCCTTCGGAAGGAGATCAAGTTCCGCGCCCTTCTCAACGTCTCGCTTTCAGCAAACTCCATCGAGGACTTCATTGTCCTGGTGAAGGCCTTTGACGAGGTTGCCGATCTTGTGGAGCTCAACTTCTCCTGTCCTCATGCCTCTGTCGGGTATGGATCCTCCATCGGGTGTGATATGGCCATAGCGGGTGAGTATGTCCGTGCGATCAAGGAGGCCACCAAAGAGTGCAAGGCCCCCTTGTTTGTAAAGCTGACTCCCAATACTGCAGACATTGGTGCAATTGCAAAGGCTGTGGTCGAGGCAGGGGCTGACGGCCTGGTTGCCATCAACACTGTTGGACCCCTCCAGCATATCGATCCTGTTGCCGGGAAACCTATCCTGCAGAACAAGCTCTCTGGTAAGGGAGGATGTAGTGGAAAATGGGTCCATGAGGAGGCCTTACGCTCGGTAGCCGAGGTCCGTAAGGCAGTCGGGCACTCTGTTCCCCTCATCGGTATGGGCGGAGTGACCACTGGGTCAGAAGCTGCTGCCATGATTGCCTCCGGCTCTGATGCTGTTGGCATCGGCTCCGCTTTCGGTATGGTCGACCAGCGTCACTGGGGTGATTATATTGCAAGCGTACAAGCTGAAGCACAGGCTGTGCTTCTAGGTAATGAACCTGCTGTCGAAAAGAGCAGTTCTTCCTTTCTTATCTCCGAAAGGCAGATGGCATACATCGAGCATACGGTAACCAGGATGGAGCAGTATGGTAAGGATACTGCCATCATAACCCTCGATGGGAGCCTTCCCTGCAAGGCAGGGGAGTTTGCCTTCCTCTGGCTTCCTTTTCTAGGAGAGAAGCCTTTCAGCGTAGCCCACAACAGCCCCCTGACCTTTATTGTGAAGAACAGGGGAGCCTTCTCTGCTGAACTGTGTAGGCTTAAGCCAGGGTCACTTCTGTATGTCAGGGGTCTCTATGGCTCTCCCTTGGAGAACACCAGGACACATAAGGCCTTGCTGGTAGCCGGAGGGACAGGGGTTGCCGTACTCCCCTCCCTAGTTGAGCAGTTGCAAGAGCAGCATACAGAGATGAGCATTTTGGTTGGGACCAGTGAGACAGTCACTGGCAAGGCTCTGCTGGAAGATCGTCTTGGAGCGTACGCTTCGTTTACCTGCATTGCAGATGATGGCAAGCCGGGCAGGGTGCTTGAACTTCTGGATACAATTGAACTTGATACCGATCAGGGATGCTATCTGGTAGGACCTGAGAAGTTTATGGAGATTGCCGCCAAAAAGCTGATAGCCAGAGGCATAAGAAAGGACCTTCTTTATCTTTCCATGGAGAAAATGACGCTCTGTGGTATAGGAATGTGTGGTGAGTGTGCCTGTGGGGATCGTCTGACTTGCCGATGGGGAACCTTCATGCAGTATGACTATCTCGCCGAAAACGCACCGGAGATGGTTGGTTTATGATAGATGCGCATGTCCACCTCAGGGATTGGGGTCAGTCAGAGAAGGAGACGCTCCTGCATGGCATGAGTGTTGCCCTGTATACTGGGGTGGATGAACTATTCGACATGCCCAATACCTTGCCCCCTCTTACCGATAGGGCGAGTGTGGAGAAGCGCCTCTTTGATGCAAAGCGCTGTGGTCTTCCTGTTCGGTATCATCTGTATGCAGGAGTCACCAGCGATCCCAAGCAAATTGAAGAGGTCGTTGCGCTGACCCGTGAGTACCCACAACAGGTTGTCGGACTGAAGATGTTCGCCTGTCACTCCACAGGAAACATGGGCCTTGTCGAGGGCGAGACACAAAGACAGGTCTACCGCACCCTTGCCCGCTTGGGTTATGAGGGGGTGGTGGCCCTGCACTGTGAGAAGGAGAGCTTGCTAAAACCTGATCTGGAGGATCCTTCAGACTATTCAAGCCATTCGCTTGCACGACCTGTAGAGGCTGAGGTCTCTTCTGTACAAGACCAGATCAGGTACAGCGAAGAAGCAGGTTTTATCGGTCATCTGCATATCTGTCATCTCAGTTCGGTTTCTTCTCTGGCCCTAGTGGAGGATGCAAAGAAGAGGGGGAGGCGTATCAGCTGCGCCGCCACCCCCCACCATCTGCTGCTGAACAGCAAGGATGCCTCTGACCATATGCTCTATGCCAAGATGAATCCTCCCTTGCGAAGTGAATCGGAGAGACAGGCACTTTTTGCAGCCTTGCTTGCTGGACGTATCGACTGGATCGAGACAGACCATGCTCCACATACCCTCGCAGACAAAGAGGGCGGAGCCAGTGGGATTCCTGGCTTCAGTGGGTTACTGGTGCTGGTGAAGAGGTTGTATGAGACAAAGTGTCCTCTTTCCCTGATGCAATCGCTGTTGGGTGGCCGTGTCCAGGAAGTGTTTTCCTTAGAGAAGCGTCCTGTGTCCCTACCACCTCTAGTCGGTCTTGAACAGAGTATATGTGAAGTTGCCCAAATGTACCCCTTTGACTCTTTTTCAAACCTTCGCTGACCTTGCTTGCGGTTTTTGTGAAGCGTGCTATACTACTGCAACCGGGAGGCATGGCACCTTGATAGATTTACGGAAACACTCCAGCAGACATCTGGAGACAAAAATGGTCCTTCCTATTCCAGAGACACACAAATATGAACGGGAAATACATTACTATCTTTTTTCGCCTCCTCAGCTCTATGTGAACAAGAGCACCTACTCTGAGCAGAGTATGTTGCATAAGTTCCAGAGCCACGGAAGGTACTCCTCCCCTGAGCTTACGTTGGAGGAGTTACTCGATAGTGATAATATGATCAGCCCTCTGACCCTTCTCAAGCGGTATACAGCTAACCTTGAGAAAGACATAACTTCCGTACCCGACAGGACGATCATCCATGAGCTGCAGACGCTGGCCAATGCCGTCAGGCATGAGAATAAGGCCTCCTTGCAAGATTGCAAGGATATGGCACGCCTCGGTATGAAAACCGACCTCAAATCAACGCTTGACGATTGGTATAGGAATACCCTTGTCATACAGCAGGACATCAGAGACATGCTGGAGACCATCCGGACCAAGTGTTCTTTGGAAAATAGGCTTTTTATAGCCTTTCTCTGGGCCGATGAGGCTGTGAGCCTGCTCAACGAAAAGCAGGCCATCGACCTGTATATGGCTTGCTCCCCCCTAGGTGAAGACTTGCAGAATATCTTAGGGTTATTGCTCACCTTCTCCCGTGATGAGGCTGAATACCGTAACCTGCAGAGTTATGCAAGTGGGGAAGACAATCCCGAACACATCCAGTACCGTAAGGCATCACTGAAAAAGTGGACCCAATCCGCGCTCTATCTGGTACCTGAGGTCTCACGCTGGCCGATGAGGGTCTCTCAGATTCTTGCAGGCACCGCCGCTGCTGTGGCAATGGCTTTTGCTACTTTGGCCTCCATTTTTGCAGAGAAGGCATACCTAAAAAACAGTATGCAATGGGCCCTGATAGTCATCATAGCGTATGTGTTTAAGGATAGGATCAAGGAGTGGCTTCGCTCCTTCTTCAGCGCGGTCCTGCCAAAGATGATGGCTGACGAAATATCTTCATTCCTTTCGCCCAAAAGTAACTCAAAAATTTGTTCAAGCCGAATACGGCTAAACTATGAAGAGCCTCAGAACCTTCCTGAAAGGGTAAGGGACATTCGTAAGGACAGGACTAACCCCTTCAAGGATATGTTGCCTGAGGAGAATGTCATGCACTATGTGCGCAACCTCGTGATGCATCCGCTGACCAAGCATAAGATAGAGCGGGATAAGTTTCCCAGGGAGAACAACTTCACCCTGGTGACCCGTATCCGTCTCGATGATTTTCTCAAGGAGATGGATGATCCTAAGGACGTAGTCTTTAGGATGGACCCGAACGCTGATGAGCTGGACCAGCTGAACAGTGAGCGAGTCTATCATTTGCATTTGGTTATCCGAGAGACGTCCCTCAAGGAAGACCTTGATGTCTACAGCCACTATACCATTGTCCTGAATAAGGATGGCATAGTCAGGATTGAGCAGATGAATGATTCCTAGAGGCCTATCTTGTCTTGGGCTTCGCGCATAGCATCTATGGTCATCTGTATGATGGGGGCAATCTCCATATCCAGCATAGTGGCCCCTTCGGTGATGATGTCCCTGTTCACCCCGGCTGCAAAGCCTTTAGATGACCACTTCTTCTTGACAGATTTCACACTCATTCCCTGCATATGCTCAGGCCTCATCAGGGCTGTGGCATAGATGAGGCCGGTAAGCTCATCGATGGTGAACAGGACTTTTTCCATGATGTTCTCAGGCTTGATGTCACTACAGATGCCAAAACCATGGCTGCAGACTGAACGGATGAATGCAGGCTCTGCTCCTATCTCTTCTAGGAGGGAAGGGGCTTTCGAGCAGTGCTCTTCAGGGAAACTGCCATAATCGACATCATGTAACAGCCCTACCAAGGACCAGTATGTTTCATCTTCCCCAAAATGAGCAGCAAACTTCTTCATGGTCTCTTCCACACAGTACGCGTGCAGGATCAAAGCCTCGTTTTTGTTGTATTTTTTCAGCAATTGTAGTGCTTCATCTCTATCAAACATCCGTTGCCTCCTGTGCTCCAGTATATTTTTTTTGTTCTGCTTAGGGAAGTGCTGAAAAAAGTGGTCTGATTGTGCCTATTCCCCTTTATTAATATTTATCGATTGTGGTACTATAAATTTGTCTTTCCAGTATTGGAAAGTATTCCGTGCGAGGAGGAGGATCCCATGTCTGTTTCAGACGAAGGTGGCAGTACAATACCCCTGCCTAGTTATGTATCCTTGGCGTCCTCGTTTCCTACGTTCTAGGCCTATTTGTGGGCTTGTTCCTATGGATTATTGAGGTACGCCTTACCCATCAATCTACGGAGGAACTATGATAACAATACGAAATAATGTAGTGAGCACGAATCCAGGTGATAGCGCTGTAGAAGCATCCTACACTTGGGTTGATGCCCGAAACATCAACCGAGACGATATTACCCTGCTCGAGGAGCAATATAACATCTCCAGTGAACTACTGGCAGATATCATGGACCAGGATGAGCAGGCTCGCATTGAACGTGAGGACGACTATGTCGCCATCATTGTTCGTCTGCCCGCCCTAGCCGATGATAGCAAGGGGATAAACCAGTATGCTGTTCCTTTGGGAATCGTGCTGTACAAGGATATGGTTATCACTATCTGCCAAAGTGACAGCATAGTTCTGGAGGATTTCTCCAAGAACCGGTTCCGCCAGTATCCTGTTGCGACAAAGGAAGGTTTTGTCATCAGCATCCTTGGGCGGGCTACTATGGTATATATCCGTCTGCTCAAGTACATCAACAGGCAAAAGTCACTTGTTGAGGAGCAGTTGCAGAAAAGTATCATGAACTATGAGCTGATACAGTTGTTGCAGATCCAGAAGTCTCTGGTATATTTTTCCACAAGCCTCTCCACCAATGAGGCTCTGATGGGCAAGCTGCTTAAGATTCCCTATTTCAAGCTCACCTCAGAGGAGGAGAGGGACTTCCTGGAAGATACCATCACTGACAACAAACAGGCTATAGAAATGGCAAACATCTATACCACCATCCTTACCGGTACGATGGATGCCTTTGCCTCGGTCATCGGCAACAACATGAACGTCATCATGAAGATGCTGACCATCATCTCCATAGCACTGATGTTCCCTACCCTGATTGTAAGCTTCTATGGCATGAACATAGAACTGCCTTATATGCACCACCCGTATGCATGGGTAGGAGCTCTCTCCCTGTGTGGGATAAGTGCCTTCTTGGGTGGTTGGATGCTCTCCGACCGACGCAATCAGCGCCTTGTACAGCGCTCGGTACAAGCAAAGAGAATAAAAGAGAAGAAACCCAAGAGTAAAAGGCGGAAAAAACGGGCTCTCCCTGATTGATTACAAGGTTTTCCCAATGGTAATATCCTTTCCTATTGAGGGTAAGGATGGATAGCATTGGAGAGATATGTACAGCGTACAGTGGAACGTATGCAGGAGAGGGTATGGCTTCTCTTGCCGAGCTGTATGACAAGATAGAAGAGGAGACTTTACGTTTTTGTTTTGAACACAGCATAGCATGTGGTCCCGGCTGTGGTGCATGTTGCGAGCATTTCATGCCGGACATTACAGCCTTGGAAGCAAGGCTTGTAGCTGCTTACCTTTTGCTTATCAATAAAGATACGACATTGATTAGCAATATCCTTGATGCAAGGAAATCTACAACAGGGCCCTGTCCTCTCTATCGATTTGACTCAGCCTACCACTGTAGTGTCTATCCTGTCAGGCCTCTGATCTGCCGTCTCTTTGGGGTATGCGCCAATGGGGATAAAGAAGGCAATGGTGTATTCCGTCGTTGTCGTTTCAACGAGGAAGAGACCATGCCTTTGCTGTTGAACTTTGGGCCGGAAGTTCCTGTGATGCAGGACTACGCCTATGCCTTACGGGCTTTGGACAGCAGTGCAACAGAAGTGGCCCTGCTACCCAAGGCTATCCTTGAGCAGCTAGAGCAACTGAGTTTCCTTACAGCCATGCTGTCAGGCCAGGATGACAATTCCAATCCTGATGATACCCCGAATCCCCAGGCTAGTTAGCGTATCACCCTGATGAGGAACCCGTTGAGGTATTCCGACTCAGGAAAGGATAAGCGAATCGGATGGTCCTCTGCTTGGCCTAAGGTTCTCAGTATCTGCACCTCCACCCCTGCATCCTGGGCACTCCAGGCAAGGATAGTTCTGAGCATCTCAGATGAGATAGCCCCGGAGCAGGAGAAGGTGGCTATGATGCCCCCATTCTTTATCTTCTCCATGGCAAGGCGATTGAGGTCCTTGTATGCTTTGGCAGCCTTGTCTGCCTGGGCCTTTGTCGAGGCAAGCTTTGGGGGATCGAGGATAATGAGATCATACTTGTTTTTTTCAATGAGTCTCATCTGCCTGAAAATGTCAGCCTTGATGATATTTACCCGTTCCCTACTATCTTTGGGGATGGTATTTGCTTCCTGGTTGATATGCACATGGGCAAGGCTCTGCTTGAGAGCTGTGGCACTGCTGTCGATGAGGTCTACCCATGCTGCTCCGCTTCGCAGGGCATGCAGGGTGAATGCACCAGTATAGGAGCATCCGTCAAGGACTACTGCACCCTTGCAGTAGGCTTTAATAGCCTTGCGGTTTTCCCTCTGGTCACAGAAGAATCCGCTTTTCTGTCCCTTTCCAGGGATCACTTCATATACAAGTCCCTCTTCTCGGAACCTGACGGCTTCGAGTCTCTTGCTTGGGGTGAAGTATGCTCCATCCTGATAAAACAGCACCGTCTCACTGAGGCCTTCGACAGAACAATAGGCAGTGTCTGTAGTGATGATAATCATAGCCGGTTGAAGAAGCTTTTCCAGCGTGGATACAATAAGGTCCTTATGGTCCCAGGCAACCCTTGCACTGATATCTACACGGATAAGTGTCCCGTACACATCAGCGACAAGACCGGGCAGCATATCAGCCTCACCAAAAATTATGCGGAAGGTGGTTGTGGGGGTGGTTTTGTCCATGAAGAAAGGACTTCGTCTGAGCACGCTTGCAGCGATGGTCTTGGCCCACCACTTGTCATCAACCTCTTGTTCTTCATTCCAGCTGAGAAGTCTGAGGGGAATATGGCTTTTGGGATCGTACCAACCCCAAGCTATGAAGGAGCCATCTTGTGTTACTGTTTTTGCAATTCCTATCTCTTCACTGTTGGATATTGAGTCGATTGCACCTGAGAAAACCCATGGGTGGTGGCGTAAGAGTTGTTTTTCCTTGCCATCCTTAATTGTAATTGTTTGCATGGCTTAAGAGTAGCGGAACGCGGAGGTTTTGTCAAAACGTTTATTGACTTGACCCTCTCAGATGCCCGATACTATCCCTATGCAGAAAAAAAGCTTGCAGGCAGTTCTCTTTGACCTCGATGGAACGCTTGTTGATACAATTGAAGACATAATGGATGCCCTGAACATGGCCCTTGCACTTGAGGATTTGCCCCCTCTTGATAGCAAAATGACCAAACAGGTCGTCGGCAGAGGGTTGCGTAATGCCCTTATAGGGGCAGTGGAACTCAGGGGGAAGGAATTCTCCTCTGAGCATATCGATCAGATGTATGCTACTATGATGGAGTACTATCGCAAGAACCATTGTGTAAAAAGCAAGCCGTATGAGGGTATCCTTTCCCTATTGGAAGATTTGGACCGCCAAAATATAATCCTTGCTGTTTTTTCCAATAAGGAGGATGGCCTGACCAAAGAGGTTGTCCGCACCCTGTTTCCCCATATCCGCTTTGTCTGGGTTCGGGGAATGCGCTCTGACTTTCCCAGAAAGCCGGATAGGTCCGGTCTTGAACATTTTGCAAAGAAGGAAGGTCTGGCGATTGAAAATTTGCTCTATGTAGGTGATTCTGAAGTTGACTATCAGACAGCAGTGAATGCTGGGTGCAAACATATTCTGGTGTCGTGGGGATTCAGACCAAGAGAAGACCTAGCTCGACTGAGTGCATCCAACTTGGTGGATTCAGTAGAGGAGCTGCAGGAGGCTATCAATGACCTACAATGAAAAAGATTTGAGAAATAAGGCTGAGGCATATATCCGTAGTGAGCAGGAGAGTGTGTTTCGCCAAGAGGTGGAACAGGATCTTGAAAAGGAGAACTGGGAGGGCTTGTCCGACAGGTTCTATACCAGCCTTTCCTTCGGCACTGCAGGGCTGAGAGGAATCCTTGGAGGTGGCACCAACCGGATGAACTCCTTCATCGTACGTAAGGTCACCCAAGGTTTGAGCGATTACCTCAACGAAGAGTCCAGCAATCCCTCTGTGGTGATAGCATATGATAGCCGTCACTTCAGCGAGAAGTTTGCCATGGATGCCTCCCAGGTTCTCGCTGCGAATGGTGTTTCTGTCTTCCTGTACGGTACGCTGCATCCCGTTCCGATGTTGAGCTTTGCCGTCAGGTACCTCAACACCACTGCCGGTATCGTCGTCACAGCAAGCCATAATCCTTCCAAATACAATGGGTACAAGGTCTATTGGCGTTCAGGTGGGCAAGTTACCCCTCCCCATGATTTCAGTATTGCAGAACGTGCAAACTCAGTGAAGGCTGAGGACATACAGAGCCTCAGCGAACAGAGTGCCCGTTCAAAAGGCCTGTTGGTCCCTGTCCCTGAAAAGGTAGACCAAGCCTACTATGCGATGGTGCTTGCCTCTTTAAAAAGACCCGATCTAGTCTATAACAGTCCCATTACCGTAGCCTATACCCCTTTACACGGGACAGGAAACGTTCCAATTCGGCATCTTTTGCATGAGGTGGGTGTCAACTGTGTTGTGGTACAGGAACAGGAGCAGCCCGATGGCTCTTTCCCTACAGTGAGCCTACCAAATCCAGAGAGTGCCGATGCAATGAAAATGGTTCTCGATCTTGCAAAAGAGAGCAAGGCAGACATCGTTCTGGGAACCGACCCCGATGCCGATCGCCTTGGCATAGCCATTCCCCTTACCCCGGAAAAGGATTCCTACAAGCTTCTTAGTGGAAACCAGATAGCAGTCTTGTTTTGTGACTACCTGATCAATGCCTCCCAACAAGAGAAGACGCCTGTTTGTGTGAAGAGCCTGGTCACCACCGATTTGGTCAGACAGATTACAGAGAGCCATGGGGGCAGGTGCAAAGATGTTCTTACCGGCTTCAAGTATATCGCAGAGGAGATTGCATTGTTGGAGACCAGTGAGGAGGAGTATTTCCTCTTTGGCTGTGAAGAGAGCTATGGCTATCTTACCGTTCCCTCTGTCAGGGACAAGGATGCTGTGAGTTCAGCTCTGCTTGCCGTCGAGATGATGAGCTACTACGCTGCCCAAGGCCTTACCTTGCAACAGCGCCTCGATGCCATCTATGAAGAGTACGGATACAGTACGGAATTGGTCTTCGCCCGTGACTATGAGGGTTCTGCGGGGAAGAAGAAGATGAAACAGATCATGACATCCTTGAGAGGCCTCAAGGAAGGGGATGCCCTGGGAAGCAAGACCATTCTCTCCACCAAGGATTTGCTCTCTGGTAAGGAGACGGGCTTCCCTCCCTCAGATGTCCTCATCATGCACTTCAGCACAGGAGAAAAGCTGGTGGTTCGTCCAAGCGGGACTGAGCCGAAGATCAAGTACTACCTCTTTGTCAAAGCTGATGCAGGGGGTAGGGAGGTCTTGGAAGCTACTCTTCCTAGCCTCATAGAAATGTTTAAGGCGGCCTTATAGATGATAACCTGTTATGCATTGCTCCGAAAAATGGGAACGAACCTCTACCTAAGCCCATATCTGAAGGTGGATAAGGTTTCTCTTCTGGATCCTGACACCCCCGTTGTGATAAAGAGCAGTGGTATGCTTACCAAGGGCCAGAAGGATGAAGCTTCCTATGCGCTCTACAGTGCGATTGATTTTTCTGTTGACCGATGGATTCAGGACAAGCAGTACATACCGAGGCTTCTTGTCTGTGCTGCTGTATTTATGGTGACCTATTTCTTCATGTCCTTTGCTATCCGCGACCCCATACCTATGGTAGATGAGATGCTTGTATCCACAGGGGTGACCATTTTCTGCTGGATCACCCTCGCTAAGCGTGATACCCGTTCTTCTGTTGCCTTACAAAGAAGATACGAGCTTAAGGCTCAGGCCGGAAGCCCTGACTATCAACAGCAGGAAGGACTTTTTGCCTTGGAGGCCTTTCTCCAGGACCTAGCGGGTCTGGATATGCAGGATGTATGTGATAATCTCTGCTTGGTTGAAAAAAAGGACTTTGACCTTCTTTCTGAAGACCAGAGAGGCCCTTGGTCGGAGGAGTTCTTTTCTCTCCTGCTCCTGCATTTGAAGGTGAGGCAGAAGGGTCTCTATAGGATGTACAAAAGGGTCCACTCTGTAAGGGAAGATCAGAAGCCGAATTTGAGGCTTGCCCAACGGCTGTTCCATCTTAGCATGCAGCAGAAGATCGATCTTCCGCTGCTTGCCCTTGTTGTTGTACTCTCCGAACAGGCTTCCTGAAGCAAACAGACCACGCTTCTGCCTTAGGGTGGTATGCGTGGTAGTTTTTGGGTCTGTCTTGGTATTGTTTTTGGGGTGCCCTTGCTTTTCTTTCTTGCTGCAATAGAGAGCCCTCTGCTAGCCTACCCCCTTGTTGTGGCAATGCTGTTACTTCTTTTCGGTTTCGCCGTCTATACCTTTGGATGGTTCTTTCACACTAGAAAATGCAGACTCAAACTGACTCTACTACAAGTAACCTCCCTATGCTTTTTTTGCTATGCCCTCTTTGGCTGGGCCATGGCTGCCAATCATGTTGAGATGGCATTCCTTGATGCTCGCATACATAGGGTGCAAGGCGTCCTAACCGAGGATTCCCTGCTCTCCTCGGGTGGCAAGCAGATAGTAAGACTCCGTCTTGAGTCTTGTGGGACCCGTGATGGTGCGACAGGCAGTGCCCGAGGGGTATTGTCAGCCTTGGTGAAGGTTGATGCTTTCCTGGTCAGTGGAAGCCGTGTCACATTGCAAGGAGAACTCGCTCCCGATGGAAACCTGTTTTTTGCTGATTCACTCCAAGTGCTCAACATTTCTAGGATTAGGATATTCAGGCGCAAGCTACTCTCCCTTATCGAAAAGCGTTTCACTCTCCTTATAGAGGATGAAGAGATTCGCTCCCTTGCCCTCATGCTTATCTTGGGGAGAACGAGTGACGCTGCCTTCCCTCTTAAGGAACTTAGTCTCAAGGGGGGCTGTGCCCACTTGCTTGCCCTTTCGGGAATGCATCTGCAGTTTTTCATTACGGTTCTCTCCTCTGTGCTGGTTCCCATCCTGGGAAAGAGAAGAGGTAGAAAAATTTCTGTAATGCTTGCCCTCTTGTATGTTCTGTTGGTAGGGCCCAAACCCTCCTTGGTGCGCTCTATGGGCATGGCGATCATGTCGTTGTTTCTCAAAGGGCGGATGGCCCCATATTATTCGTACCTTGCCACTGCCCTCTTTCAGATAGTGTTGTTCCCCTCAGCCTTGTCTAGCATAGGCAGCTTGTTCAGCTATGCTGCCTATGGTGGGCTTTTGTGTAACTCGCTGTTCTCTTTCTACAGGCCCAAAGTCCTGGAACCTTTCCTCGCTTCCGTCTATGCCATCCTCTTTACCGCAATCCCCACCTTGTCTGTATTGGGTACCTGGCAGATAGGAGCTCTCTTCATAGCCCCTTTTGCTTCTCTTTTGATGTTCGCCCTGATGGGCTGTTCTTTGTTGGTCTTTGTTTTTGGCTCCTGGTTTGCCTTTCCCCTGCAGGTATTCTATCGCATGCTCGTCTCCCTTCTTTCCATGGGGAGCCGACTGTTTGGGGCGGGCCTTGATAGCAGAGGCTTTGTATTCTTCCTCTTGGTTGTGTTGACGCTCCTCGTCTCTATTGGCTATGCTGAACGGGCTTTGCAAAAAAGAAGGAGAGACTCCTATGAGTTGGAAATTCGCGTACGATTCACCGAAGGCCATTAAGCGCTTGCTTGATAAGGAAGGGCTCGCCTTGAGCAAGAAATTTGGACAGAATTTTCTTTTCAGTCGCCATGTTCGTGAGAATATTGTCAGGGAGCTCAAACTCGAGCCGACGATGAAGGTCTGGGAGGTGGGACCCGGGATAGGCTCCTTGACTACCCACATCCTGGATGTAGGGTGCCTTGTCACTGCCTTTGAGATAGACCATGGGTTTTGCCGCATCCTCAACGAGCAGGCCTTTGGTGAGGATGAGAACTTTCGCCTTATCGAAGGTGATGTCCTGAAGACCTGGGAGAAGCTTTGGAAGGCCGAAGGTACCCCCGACAGGATTTGTGGGAACCTTCCCTACAATGTGGGCTCACTTGTCATTGCAAAAGTACTCGAATCGGGGTGTCTTCCCCCCAAGATGGTCTATACCCTGCAGACAGAGGTCGCCTTGCGCCTCTGTGCCAAGCCAGGGGAGAAAGCCTGGTCCTCCTTCAGCCTGCTGGCCCAGATGGACTATGAGGTAAAGAATGCCTTTACCATAAGCGGCAGTAACTTCTATCCAGAACCCAATGTCAGCAGCAGTGTCATTACGATGACCAAGCGCTCAGCGCCTCTGGTTGAAAGTGCTCTTCGAGACGTGTTTCTTGTAGTGGTAAGGGATTTGTTCTCCCATAAGAGGAAGACGATAAAGAACAACCTCCTCGGGGGAAAGACCGGTGCCCGCTTTGGGAAGGATGGGGTTGCCCTCATTCTGGAAAAGAGTGGTGTCGATGCCGGTAAGCGAGCCGAACAGCTAGATTGGGCTCAGTTCATCGCCATCAGTGAAGCTGTTTCCAGCCACTGATCCACGTTCCTCTCCTATACCTGTACATGCAGATTGCACCTCTGAGCATCAGGTCGCTCATCATGGCTATCCATATACCTGCAAGGCCCACTCTTGTCAGCGTGAGCAGGAGGAAAGCCAAAGGCAGACGCAACAGCCACATCCCTGCTAGGGAGATGAGGAAGGGGCCTTTGGTGTCCCCACCTCCTCTCATCACGCCAAAGACCAGGATGGAGAGCCCGAATGCAGGCTGTGCGAAGGCCTCTATCCTCAAGACCCTTGATCCCAGCGCTATGACAGGTCCTACCCGCGTGAAGAGTGCCATCAGATAGGGAGCGAACAGATATAACAGCAGTCCCATAAAACTCATCATCAGCGTTCCCCATAGAACGCAGAGGTTTGCATAACGCTTTGCCAACGGCTTGTCCTCCCTCCCCAGAGACTGTGCTACGAGGGTGGTAGCGGCTGTGGAGAAGCCAGAGGCTGGCAGGTAGGTGATTGACTCGGCGCTGATGGCCAGGAAATGGGCTGCAAGGGCAGTGGTTCCCAGTGTCCCAACCATCTTGGTGAGGGCGATCTGTCCAAAGGAGAGGGTGGATCTCTCTAAGGCGATGGGGATTCCAAGCCTAAGTGCCTGTTTCTGTATCGACATGTCAAAGCTCCAACGTTCCTTCAAGGGTATCCTGATCTTATGATCGCCCTTGAAGAGGACGAGCACCAAGAGGATTGCTGTCAGGGTGCATGCAAGGGTGGTTGCCATTGCAGCCCCTTTTACCCCTAGACCCAGTCCAGGAAGGGCTAGAGCCCCTATTCTGATGGATGGAAAAATAAAAAAGAGGTTGCAGAGGATGTTCGCTACGTTGTTGAAAGCGTTGAGGTAGAGAGGGCGCTTGGTATCCCCGCTAAGGCGCAGAAGCGTGCTGATCGTAATCATCAGGATGTTGGGTATGTATCCGATCGCTATGATGGTGAGATACTGCTGTGACAGGGGTCGCACAGCCTCTTCTGCTCCGATCCAGGAGGGAAGCAATCGTGCAACCTGTATGAACAGCAGGGAGAGAAAAAGACCGAACCCCAGAGCGGTAAGCAAAGCCTGTCGAACAACAAGTTTTGCCCGGTCTTGTTTTCCCGCTCCAAGATATCTTGCCATCAGGACACCGAAACCCAAGGCAAGGGCGTTCATCCACCCGTTCACCAGCCAGATGGTCGAACTGGTGACCGAAATTGCAGCAGTTGCCTGCTCCCCTAAGGCCCCTACCATTGCAGAGTCTGCAAAGGTTACAGTGACTTGGAGAATCTGTTCGACAATGGTAGGCCAGGCCAAGGCCCAGATGATAGTCCCTGGTGATAGGGTGGGGTCGAAGAGGTCGAGGTGTTTTTTGGGAAGGCCCATTGCTGGCAAGCTCCTTGAACGTGGACTCATAGTAGCAAAAAGGGAAATAAGAGACAATGAAAGGTATCAATACCCCAAGGCAAGATCTGGAAAGAGGAGGCGTTGCCTCCTTTACCGAGTCAAGGGGCGCTTTATCTCACCTTGCTTTCCCGGCACTCGCTCGGTAATGGAATCATGGTAATGCTCCCACTACTCTCGCTTCGTTGGGGAATCATACATAGGAAAGGGCCCTTGCGGGCCCCATCCATAGGTACCTGATCATGCCTGTCAGACTGAAGCTGCCTGTGCGAGGGTGATTGAGGCTGTGATGACGATGTCATCGATCGAACAACCTCGGGAGAGATCGCTGATCGGCTTGGCAAAGCCCTGGAGGATCGGGCCGTAGGCCTGTGCACCTGCAAGCCTCTGGACAAGCTTGTATCCGATGTTTCCTGCCTGCAGGTCAGGGAAAATCAGGGTATTGGCCTTTCCTGCGACCTTTGAATCGGGTGCTTTGCTCTTGGCTACACTGCCGATGATGGCAGCGTCGAGCTGCATCTCGCCGTCGACCGCAAGGTCGGGAAGCTTTGCCTTGATCAGTTGTGTAGCCTGGACTACCTTATCAACCAGATCACCCTTAGCCGATCCCTTTGTGGAGTAGGAGAGCATGGCTACCTTAGGTTCCGCTTGCAGGAAGGTCTTGCAGGAGAGAGCCGAGGCTTCTGCAATCTCAGCGAGCTGCTCTGCTGTAGGGTTGGGAATGGTGGCACAGTCGGCGAAGATGAAGGAACCATCTACTCCAAGATCTGTCTTGTCTGTTGCCATGACAAAGCAGGACGAGGCATATTTGATGCCAGGCTTACATTTGATGATGTTGAATGCTGCCAGCAGCACATTCCCTGTGGTGTTCTCAGCCCCTGCAACCATAGCATCGGCCTTGCCAAGGCGAACCATCATCGCTGCCCAGCGCAAAGGATCTGCTATGCCATCATAGGCCTCTTCTTCAGTCATGCCCTTGTGTTTTCTCAGCTCATAGTACGCTTTCCCAAAGCTCTTCCTGTCGGCATTGGTAAGGGGGTCTTCAAGGATGATCCCCTCCAGTGAAGTCTTGACTTCCTCTGCAGCCTTTCTAATGGCATCCTCTTGACCTACCAGTGTTACCGAAGCGGCAATCTTCTGGTCAATGATCTTGCGTGCAGCTTGAATGGTGCGGCTTTCTGTTCCCTCTGCGAGGACAAGTTTCTTGTTGGCCTCAATCGCTTGGGCCTTCATTTTTTCAGCAAACGTCATGGTTCTGCTCCTTGACTGTAAATGTAGTGATATCTTGCTTAGGATATCACGATTGTTCTTGTTGTGAAAGTGTATATAAGCCCTGTGTTTCCCACTAGGATTGTGTTATTGTACAGGCCTTATGCACATCCGTACGGTAGTATTCGCCATGATAACGGTTACTGCTGTTGGTTCGAACCTCTTTGGTGGGCTCAGTGCACTCTCCTTTACCCTGTTCTTCCTGGTACAGGTTTTGTTTGGATACATCTATCCGCTTTTGCTGAGAGAACCCAGTCCTCTTGAGGCTCTGGGATGAATCAGCCTTGCCTTTCACTATACTTGCTAATTGTATTCGTAGAGGCATCTCAAACAGAGCAGGCAAAGTACCTGTCTGAGCCGAAAGTACGTTCTCCCCAAAAGGTCTGTCTTAGAGGTGAATGAAAGGTATGTTTGCCCGTTCTGCCTCACGTTCTTGCTAGCAAGGCACATATTCAGTACAATGCCGGCAATGAATACTTCTATGAATATTGGTGTATACGGCCTAGGCCGTTTTGGCTCTTTTTGGGCAAGGGAACTCGCACGGCATGGGTTCACTGTCTATGGGTATGGACGTAGTGCAAAAGAGGCCCCTATAGGGGTTACCCTTGGCACTGAAGATGAGGTCCTAGCCTGTGATGTGCTCTTCTACTGCGTTGCCATCAGTGCTTTCGAAGAGGTCCTGAAGAGGACAGCTCCAAAAATCAGTGCCTCAACGTTGGTTATGGATACCTGTTCTGTCAAAATCTATCCTGCAAAGCTCATGCGTAAGTACTTGGGCGAGGCTGTCCCCTGTATTGCCACACACCCAATGTTTGGCCCCGATTCTGGCAAGGACGGTATAGAAGGTTTGCCCATGGTTATCTGTCCAGTCCATGCATCCCCTGCTCTTGTCCAGGAGTGGGTCGACGAATTCAGCCGATGGAAGCTCGATGTTCACCAGATGAGTTGTGACCAGCATGACCGTGAGGCTGCCTGGTCTCAGGGTATAACCCACTTTGTGGGGAGGACGCTGTCTGAGCTTTCCCTAGGGGAGACCCAACTGGCCACAACAGGCTACCGTAGCCTCACCTCCATTGTGGAACAGACTTGCAATGACCCCCTACAGCTTTTCTATGATTTGCAACGATACAATCCCTATGCCAAACAGATGCGCATGGGTCTTAAGGGTGCTGTTGATACGGTAATGCAGACACTGAAAGACCAGGAGGGTAGTTTTTGAACGTTTGTGTCTATACCTTGGGCTGTCGGCTCAACCAATGCGAAAGTGAGGCAATTGCAGACTCTTTCTCCAAGGAAGGGTTCACTGTAGTGGGTGAGCACGACCGCTCTGATCTGTATATTGTCAATACGTGTACGGTCACCTCAAAGGCCGAACAGAAGGCTCGAAGAATGATCCGGAAGTTTGCCTCATTGGCTCCTACTTTGGCCACGGGGTGTTATGCCCAAGTCAACGAAGAGGAGCTCAAGGCCCTTTCGGACCAGATCATTGTGGTGCCTCTGGAAAAGAAGGCCCATCTCTTGAAACTGGCAAAGCACCTGAAGGTCACTCTCGAGGCTGGTTTTGACTTGCAAAGTGGTTGTCTCTCCTTCAGTGACGGCAAGGCTTCTGTGTTCGATTATGACGCCGCCTCTTTTTCCTACCATAGCCGTGCGTACCTGAAGGTGCAGGATGGGTGTGACAATGAGTGTGCCTACTGCCGTGTGCACATTGCCAGGGGGAAGGCGGTCTCCCTCGATAGTGCGAAAGTCGTTGAACGCGCTCTTGCCTTGGAGGCAGCCGGCTTTTGCGAGATTATGCTGACAGGGGTGAACCTCACCATGTACGACCATACCCAAAATGGGTTGGGAGGTTTGCTTGAAGAGTTGCTTGCATCTCTTGGTGATGGCATACGATTACGCCTTAGTTCCCTGGAGCCCGACCATATCGATGAGCGGCTGCTCGCAGCACTCAAAGATCCTAGGATGCAGCCACACTTCCATATCCCTGTGCAGAGTGCCAGCAATAAGGTATTGAAACGGGTCAACCGACACTATGACATTGAGGAGCTTTCGGCAATCCTTGACAGCCTTCGTGAGGTTAAGGATGATCCTTTTATCGCAGGAGACGTAATAACCGGCCTCCCCGGTGAGGGCGAAGAGGAATTCGAAGAGACCTTCCGCTACTTCCGGGACCAGAAGTTTGCCCAGATGCATGTCTTTCCGTTCTCTCCCCGTCCTGACACACCTCTTTTCAAGGCTAAGGACAGGGTGCCTGAGAGCGTGCGTGACGAGAGGGCGAAGCGGCTACGCGACCTTTCGGATGAGCTCTACAAAGAGTATCTGATACGTCAGAGCGGTAAACCTACTGAAGTGGTATTGCAGAAACGCAAGGGTGGCTCTTGGTATGGCCTCAGTGGGAACTATATTGAGGTGAAAGTCCTCGATGCCCCTCTTTTTGCGAGGGAAGGGTTGCTGGTGCAGGGGCATTTTGCCCAATTTGACGAAAATACCACAAATCCTGTCGTCATGTGCCATGCTTAAACTTTTGAGACTGAGCGCCTCAATGCCTTTGTTGTGGATGAGGGAACAGCAAGACAGTTGCTTGCCTATGAAATTGCGAACAGGGAGTGTTTTTCCCGATTCTCACCCCAACGCAATGATAGTTATTATACCTTGGAAAACATCCAAGTGAGCATCAAACCAAATACACACTATCAATATGATACCTCCTTCCTGTATAGTTGTCCTTGAAGTGAAAAGGGCACAAACCCCGGCCCCTGTCCGCAGACAGAGGCTGTGTATGAGCCGAGAGGTAGGAATGGACAGAGTTGTCCTACACTGACTTCTTCTTCTTGATGGAGATTGAATAGACGTCCATTTCTTCGCGGAGCTTGGGTGTCAGGTTCCAGGGCAGGAATTGGCTGTAGTCGACCGAATTTGCTTTCAGACTGCGTAACTTTACCATTTCCTTAAGCAGGAAAGTGACATAGCCATAGACATCAAGGTTCCACAGGTTTGCTGTCTGGATGATGGACTCCATTGTAGCGAAGGTATGTGCCCCATCGGGGCAGCCTGCGAAAAGGGCGTTCATTCTTACTGTACTAAAAGCTCTTATAATTCGCTTGCGCGACTATTGTCTGGATTTAGGTTGGCGCAATCAAGGTAGGCCCGGAACAGCATTTCGCTGTTGAGGTAGTATCCCATGCCATCCATGATGTACTCGTCCTGCCTGTGGAAGTCGTAACGACCCCTGATCCACTTGGAAAGTTTTTCGAACAGCGGAAGCGACTCTTCCTTGCGAATCCTGATGAATTCCTTCTCGGTGATCTTCTTCTCGTCACCTTAGTCCGTTAACGGACTAAAATGACGAAAGCGATCTTGCAACGAAGCCGGTGATGGGGAAACCTACCGGAGCGAAATACCAACATCTCCAATCCTAGGAGTCAGTCAGGGCATCATCAGCTTTTCTTTGGTCCAGCCATTTCCGGAACCGCTCACCGCTTGTGGCAAGGCTCTGCCGATCCTTTTCTGACAGTTCGAACCGGGATGCCGGATTATCGACGGTTTTGGCAATCTCCCGCAAGGCTTTTCGGGGAAGCTTGAAAACTGTTGTGAAGGAACTCATCGCCATAGCATTTCTCCCATTTTACTATCCTTGCAACAATTCAATAGCTTGTACCGTATACGTAAAATCATCAATAACCCACTTTGTCTATTTCTAAACTGCGTTGTTATCATTAAAGCTTGCCAGTATCTGTTCGCCAACTACACTGATCCGGTACTTTTGCTTGCTGCTTGTAGGTTTTTCAGGAATTGTCATTTCTATGGCTTTGATTTCAAGGGCTGGATTAATATAGGATTTTCGGAAGTGCTCTGCATCCCGGAGGCCGATGGCATCCTGTAAATCCCCTCGGCTCATTTCACCGGTGAGATGCTTCAATAGCTTCGTGACTTCCGGGGTGACTTCCGGGGTGACTTCCGGGGTGACTTCCGGGGTGACTTCCGGGGTGACTTCCGGGGTGACTTCCGGGGTGACTTCCGGGGTGGAAAATGTCACCGTAACTCCCAGCTTTGGATCTGATTTCCAAAACGGAGATGGCAATCCATTTTCGAGGCATTTCTGCACCATGAGCACACTACCACGACCAGCTTTTTCCATAAGCCCCCGCAGATACAATACATGGGCGATATCAGGATTTCGAAGTATTGAGATTTGGCCTTCAAGCAGGCTCTGCTCGGTTACGCCATCTGGGAGCGCACCTGAGTTCCAGATCTCGAGCCGATGAGGATACACATGGATGCTGACTCCTCCAGATGCTGCACTATAGTCGCGATGTGCCAAAGCGTTGATCAACGCCTCGCGTACCGCTTCTTCAGGATATAGCGGAGTATCAAGGCGTTTAGGACTTCCTTTGATAAACGTGGATATACTGGAAGTATTGCGAATGATAAATGCGTAGGCATCCTCGAAAATGCGGTGCAGCGGACCTTCAAAAGACTTCATGTCACTGAATTTGTCACCAGCCTTGCCTGAACTATAGCGCATAGCTCTGATTCGAGTCTGTGGTAATCGGATGGCAGGATTTGTGGTAAAAAGAACATCACCACCGTTCGTCAATCGTCCATACCGAGCAACCGAGAAGTCTTCCAAGACCATGGAGATATCTTTTTCATCCCGAAATAGTACCCTGCGTACATTACCAGCAGCTGACACAGTCGCTCTTACCTCTTGTACATCAATAGTATCCTCCATATCAGCGAAGGAAAAGCGGCGCTCCCAACGTTCTGGTTCAATCTGTTGCCGCATCACTATATCTCGGATTATTTGGGCATTAGCTACTTGTGTGAGTTCACCAGTACGAATATAAATGCTATTTTTAAAAGCATATGGAACATCACTTCCTGCTGGAACCTCAATTGAAATTACCAGCTTCTTATCCAATTCCTCAACTTGAACAGCAATGAAAGCCTTCGGAGAAATATTTTCTATCAAATACCGCTCAAGCTTGTCTACTGCGTCATGAGAATCGCCAATACCGATTATCTTCCCCCTCTCGTTCACACCACATATCAAATACCCGCCAGCGCTATTTAGAAATCCGCAAACGGTTTTTCCCAACACGTCAAGATTACGGATGGAGGCCTTGCACTCAACACGTTGATTTTCTCCAAGAGAAAGCAGTTTCTTAATCTGTTCCAAAGTCATGAAGCCCCTCCATTTTTCTGAAACGGCTCTCCGTCTTGAAAGTTTTCCTTGATGAATTCATCAACTTCCTGATAGCGGAAGAACTGGGAGCTTATGAAAATTGAGCCATCATTGTTGGAATGATACTTTTGCACCCAGTTACCTTTTCGTTCATCCAAGGGAACAATCTCAGGTGATTCATGATCAATAGTAGCGTCTTCGTAGAGGTCTATGATGCGCAGATCTGTAAAGACCTGGTTCTTCTTAAGGTTTAATCTCGCCCGTCCTGTCTTGCCTTTATAGCCTAGATTGTTGAGCAGTGAACGGGCAAATACCACATTATCGTGAGCCAACAGCCACCGAGGCTTATTAAGCTCGATTGCTTTCAGGATCTCCTGATGTGTGATGGAGAGACTCAAGGGGTCTCTGGGATTCTGACCACTTCCATAGTTTGGTGTAATGATTCCGAGAAATAAATCGCAATCCTTCACTGCTTGCAAACAGTTTTCAAAAGCAGTTCGATTGGAAAATACGGGAACGGTTCCCTTATGAGACATCCAGACCTCGTAACCGAAAGAGGTTAAAAGCGTATATACGCGATCGAGCAGTTCTTCTATTCCATATACAGTCGAAGACACCATTATCTTCAGCTTGTCCCGTTCTCCGATCACCTATCGTCTCCTCGTGCTACCAACATGAGTAAATATTCATCCATGAAGTATAACTCTACCATCCAATTTACAAACTCTCCGATTTCCATGCGTTGTTTGATTGTACAACATTTCTTGAGACTATGCGATTTCTTTTGAACGCTTCCATATAACCAGCTTGAGTAAATTTCAACGACATTTGTCGCAGAAATAAGCATTACAGAATGAAAGGTATCCCTTGATGATTTCATCCAGGGGAGATGCGCAAGATAAAGGCCATCAAGGTCGAGGGGAAATGGTATCCTGCACAGGTCACCAAGAAGGTCAGCACAATGTGCACCCAGCTCGGGATAGAGCTTGATTCGATTGACAACCTAATCAAGACGGAAAGACATTCAGCACCCTAAGGATGAAACGTTACAGTCCGGCCATCCTCAACCATTCACTGAGCTATAATTCCCGATAAAAATTCTTACCACGCATTTATAGCCCTATTTTGAGGGGTATCCTATCCATATATTTTTACAAATCTATTGATTTTCCCTTGCCAAACAACAAGTTGCATGATATTCTGATATGGTAAGAAATAATAGTTCTTACCA
>JAEINL010000049.1 GCA_016342655.1 Sphaerochaeta sp.
CCATTAAAACACAGTTTAGCCCATATGGGAAAAAATCATTTATCGTTCGAGTGGAATAAATCATATTCGGCTTAGTGTGGTCACATGCATCATATCGAAAGTTGTGGACTATCAGAGGTAAAAGTATTAACCTATAGGTACGTAGAGATACGTTGATATGCAAAATGATACAAGATGATACGTGAATTATGGGTTTGCGTATTGAATATAATCAGTTGTTTTGTAAGATGCAAAAAAAGGATTTCGGAATGAGCAAAAAAATAGAAAGAGTGCCTCTTGCGGAATTACAACCCGATGGAACAATCAAGAATGTTCTGAAAAATGCGGTTCTCATGGATATTATGGCAAGCAACGATCCTTGGGCGAGTGTGACCCTTGATGATGGTTCTGAGCTTCGGTACAAGCATCCTGTATTAAAAGTGTTCAAGCTGGTTGATGTATATGATGAAACCGGTAATCCTGTTTATTTGATGCAACACTCTCCCATGATTTCTGCTTCGGTTCCGGAAGATCTGAAAAAGAAAAGATAATTAAGGGGAGGAGTTATTATGGGATACCAATATATTTCATCTGCAATGCCATTTGATTTGAATAGCTGTTCAACTTTTGACAGAGCTTCTTCTGCCCGTAGTTTTACTTCTACAAGTAGAAATAATGGATCTAGAAAAATAATTATGGAGACTATTTCAGAATTATTGACAGATAGTTTTATTACACAGTCTAATATCAATGAGCTAATATGGCATGGTATGCAGCTTGTTGCTGAAACAATTGAGGTAGAGAAACTATTCAGTTTTAATCTCGAACCCCCAGTTTTTTTGAATACAGCAGAAGAAATCAGAGCGACAAAGGGAGATGATCTATTCAATAGAATCAAGACTATTGTGGATGACCAGGAATCACATAGGGCTGAATATTTTGCGCCACTAAAAAACATTGACTGTTAAAGAAAGAAGCAATATAGAATGGCAACAACGTTCAGCACGGAAACAGAATATATACAAATTCCTAATCATGATCAGATTCTTTTGTCCTGCGAGAAAAATATATTTATTCGTTTGACAACCCAAACTGATGTTGATGTTCCTTCAATTTGTGATACTAGAAGTATCCATTATGAAATGTTCAATCAGTTGATTCCGAGCTTTGCTGGTAAGTACCGAGGGGAGCCTGGAGTAAATTATGCCATATCCTTTGCCGGACGATGCGGATGCCCATATCCTATAGTCCTGCAATACATGGATTCGATGGTTCCGATAATAAGGACAAAGATTGAAGAATTTGAGCAAAACGCAGCTTGCTATGATAAATATGCAAAATTTTATAATCTTGCTGTTCTTGCAAGTTGGATTGTTTCAAATTTCATCAGTATTCATGCATACGTGAATGGCAATGGCCACATATCTCGCTATATCATTGCTGCATTATTCATACCAAATCAGTATTGCTCTAAGCATTGGACCATCCATCATCATCCAATAAGTGATCAAGATTATATAGATAGCATGAGTGCCGCACTGAAAAACGATTATTCAGTACTTATTAATTTGCTGGAGCGTTGTTTCTAGTAATCGGTACAGGGAAGAACTTCTTATCTTGGAAGTATAGTTATATGAGAAGATTCTTCTAGGCTATCAATATTAATATTATTGTACTAAACCGCTACGCGGTGGCCCGGGCTTAATCCCTTCATAAATGATGCTTAGGGTTTGAGGGTTTTCCCCCTCTCCTTTATCATGGCATTGGCATCTGTAAGATGCCTAATACCATTCTAAGGAGAGTTTTATATGACTCTATTCCAAGCAAAGGCAAAGCTCATTGACGACATGAAGCTTCGCAACTTCTCTGAGAACACAATCACGTCGTACTACTCCATATGTCTTAAATTTCTAGATTTCACCAAGGTAAAGGATACCTCCAGGCTCAGTGAGAAGGAGTTTAGGGCCTACCTTCTCCATCTCGGAACTAAGGACCTTAATGCTTCATCCATCAATGTTCACAACAGTGCCGTACGCTTCTTCTACGAGGTCACACTAGAGAAGGACATCAACTACAAGCGTGTTCCCCATATGAAGGAACCTTTGACCAGACCTGAGATACTGACTGTGGACGAACTGGAATCTTTCTTTGCTGGGGTTGTCAAACCGAGGAGGTTCACCTTCTACCTCAATCTCTATACGTCGGGCTTGCGCATCAGTGAGATGCTTGCACTCAGGACTGACGACATAGATGGGGAGAGGATGCTCATTCGGGTAAGAAGCGGCAAGGGGAGAAAGGAGCGCTACGTTCCGCTCACCAAGGCTGGCTACGAGGCGTTGCGCTACTACTGGAAAATGTACTGGCCTGCCAATGAAAACCACTATGTTTTTCCGGACGCTACAAGGACACGGCCCATGTCTCATGATGCATTCGAAGCGCCGCTTAAGGCGATAGCAAAAGAGGCGGGCATTTGCAAGGATCCTACCCCACATACCCTGCGCCACAATTTCGCTACCCACATGCTGCAAAGCGGTACCGACCTCATGACGGTCAAGGAGATGCTCGGGCATGCATCCCTCTCATCCACCACGGTGTATTTGCATCTCTCTCTTGTAGATCGGAGCAATAAACGCTCCCCTGAGGAGCTATCTGCAGATTTCTGGGCCGAGTACTGCAAGAGGAACTTCATCCGTGGCTGAGGTGCAGGACGTCTTCCTCAGTTCCTTTGAGAGGTACAAAGCCAACCACTTTGTCTCGCTTCAGGGCCAGAAGGTCGCCAAAGCGATCATGGGATGCAGGACTGCCTCCCTTGGGGGCCATGTCGATGCATGCCCTTCCTGTGGCTATTCGCGCCCATCGTACAACCCCTGCCGCAACCGGCACTGCCCGAAGTGCCAGACGGTGAAGAAGGAGCAGTGGATCGGCAAGCGCAAGCAGGACTTGCTTGAGGTCAAGCATTTCCACACGGTGTTCACCATCGCTTCCGAACTCAACTCCCTGGTGATGCAGAACTCTCGGGTTCTGCTGACCCTGCTGTTCAGTGCCGCAGCGGAAACCGTGAAGAACCTTACCGAGGACCCCAAGTATCTGGGGGCCACCATAGGCTTTATGTCAATCCTCCATACCTGGGGCAGCAACCTGAGCTTCCATCCGCACATCCACATGGTTGTCACCGCAGGGGGCATTACCCCTGACGGGTTCTGGAAGGACACTCGGGGTAAATACTTTCTCCCTGTGAAGGTTCTTTCCCGCCTGTTCAGGGGAAAGTTCCTTGCCGAATGCAGGACTCTGTATGACAAGGGTGAGCTGTCCTACAAGGGTGACAACGGCAATGCCCTGTCTCACAGGGCCTTTGGCGACCTCCTGGACTCCTGTTACCAGAAGGATTGGGTCGTCTATGCCAAGGAACCGTTTGGTGGGGCTGAGGGTGCGTTCGAGTACCTTGGCAGGTACACCCATCGCATAGCGATAAGCAACAGCAGGATTGTTTGTATCAGTGATAATTGTACCACCTTCACCTGGAAGGACTACAAGGACAATGGCAAGATGAAGGAGATGACTCTCAGCAATGAGGAGTTTCTCAGACGCTTCCTGTTGCATGTGCTGCCCTACGGCTTTACCCGCATACGCCACTACGGCCTGTACTCGTCACGGTCCAAGACAGCCAGGCTTGCACTGTACCGTATGGCCCTCGCGCTGAAGCATCACAAGAACCCCAGCAAGAAGAAGAAAAAGCAGGCCGAGACTCCTTTTGAGATCGTGCTGCGGATATTGGGCAGGAACCCGAGTCTCTGCCCGAAATGTGGGAGTTCGTTAAACCAGGAGGCTCTTGCAAGGGCCTCGCCTGCATAACATTTACGTACATCCTATCCTTTGGCTTGGTCCCCCTCAATGGGGGTAAGGGGGAGTTTGCCCTAAACTGTGGCAACAGCCCCGGTTTCATCCGAATTGGGGCCCCCGTGACCCCTCTCCCCAAGGCAAACAGGCCGTAGGGGGACGATATTTCCACCATAGCGCTATCATCTCGGTTTAGTACAACGAAATTATCCACAACCAGTCACAGTGAGCATCAAGGCAGGAGCTGAGGAACAACTCCGAAGCCAGTGCTATGCGGTGACTGTTTGCGATAATTTGCTATTCATTATCAGCACCGGGTACAACTTCAACATTTTCCGCAAAAACCGTTGAAATAGGGCATTGAGAGCGTGATTTGACGATTCGAGGTACCATGTAGGATTTCCACAAAACCCGCAACAAAAAAAACATGAGGGGGGGGTATGGAAAATAAGTTGTGTCGTTATTATCTTAAAACAAGGAAGATAATAGAATCAAAATCATTAGGAAGGCCAGATAATACTTTTACCAAAGATGTATATGAATGCAAGAATCCAAATTATGTGAAGACTCTAGGAACTCTTAAGTGTGAGGGCGATCGCAAGAAGTGTTTGATACAATAGGTACAGGGAAGACTTCTCACATTTCTTGCATCCGCAGAAACCAGCATGTCGCCAGAAACGCCCCAGCGATCAAGAAGTGTCTGCTAAACCGGACTCAGATCATTTCCATTTGTTTATCGGTTTCGTTTTTTTCGGAGTATTTGGGACAGAACCAATCCAGAAATCAGCATGATCTCCTCTCTTATTGAGATGTGGGATCAGATGCAGTATAATTTGTTAGAATTGTTGCAGATTCTGTTTGTGAGTTCGTCGCTCTAGTAATCGTGATATACTTGATAGAAATAAGGAGCAATACATGCTGGATACGATAGATTTACAAAATTATGGACCACTAGAGGCCCTAAAATGGTCAGCTTTAGGCCAAATCAATCTTGTCCTTGGAGGCAATGATACAGGGAAATCATTCCTCCTGAAAGCGCTCTACAGTACCATGAGGACTCTTGAAGAATATCGACGTGGTGATGAACAACGTTCTGCAGCCGATATTCTTGCTCAAAAGTTATATTGGACATTCCAGTGCGAAAGGATTGGTGATCTGGTTACCAAAGGTTCTGATGCCTCCCTTTCCTTTTCTGTTGATGTTGATAAGAAGAACTTCATGTACAAATTTGGCAAGGATACAACCAAACAGATTATTTCCCTGCGAAACGATGTTGATCCTCGGTCAAGCAACTCAATCTTCCTTCCAACTAAAGAGGTCTTATCTCTTCACAACATTATTTTGAAATCAAGGGAGACAGACAAATTATTCGGTTTTGATGATACCTATGTGGATCTTACTAGAGCTCTCAGGCAGTCACCCCAAAAGGGGAAAAACTACAAGGAATTTGCCGATGCTCGAAAGAGTCTTCTTGGTTTGATCGGTGGACGGATTGAACACGAGGACGAAACTGACCGATGGAGTTTCCGCAAAGGCAACCAAAAGTTTGCTATCGGGGTTACTGCTGAAGGAGTGAAGAAAATCGCTATCCTGGATACGCTTCTCAGTAACCGATATCTTGATAACCACTCGATAGTTTTTATCGACGAACCGGAGTCAGCTCTTCATCCAAAGGCAATTTCTGAGCTTATGGAAATCATTGTGGTTCTGGCAAAAAGCGGGATCCAATTTTTCTTAGCCAGTCACTCGTACTTTGTGGTCAAGAAGTTGTTTCTTCTTTCCCAGCAACACCAAATGTCCATTCCTGTTCTTTCAGCTGAAGGCAAAGACTGGAAGAGTGATAATCTTATCAATGGGATACCGGATAACTCGATTATCAATGAATCCATTAGCCTATACAAAGAAGAAGTGGAGTTGTCGTTGTCATGAGCTTTACCATAGTTGAATCAGAAATGACTTTCGGTCCATTCTCGGAGTCCGAATGTTTCCCTATTGAAAAATGTCCACCATACACGAATCTTGGTGATGGGGTGAAGATGGTTGAGTTCGTGCTCAACAGATCAAATTCCCCGCAAGAACCTTTTCTCCTTTTTGTTGAAGCGAAGCATAGTTCCCCGAGACCTGAAAATCAAATGGATTTCTCTGAGTTCATCAGTGAAATCAGCGAGAAGATGATCAATGGAGTTTCGCTGTTTTTCGCAGCAATCCTGAAGCGTCATGGGGCAAGAGAGGGCTTCTTGGTTGCATCCATGCATTCGATTGATCTTTCTCGGTGCAAAGTTCGTTGTATCCTTGTTATTCATGGGCATGCAGTAGAGTGGTTACCTCCAATACAGGATGCACTACGCAAGTCGCTACTATCAATGAACAAGACATGGAATTTCGGGCCCAATGCGGTCGTGGTCTTGAACGAAGCACTTGCTGCTGACTATCCGTTGCTGCGAGCAAGATGAGTATTATCGGTACCCGGTACAACTCACACATATTCCACAAAAACCGCTGAAATCGGGCAATGAGAGCTTGATTTGGTGATTCGAGGAACCAGGAAGGATTTTAAAAAAATCCACATTCGCAGAAATCAGGATGGCTCCTGTCAATAACATGCATTCTGGTTACTACACTATAGGTAGTATGGGCACCAGACAGAAACTCCAAATTCTCCACATCTCAGAAACCAAAATGTCTCCAGAAACGGCCCAGCGATCAGGAAGTATCTGCTAAACTGGACTCAAATCAGTAAGGTTACGAAGAATCTAGGATTTTCCTTGATTTTAGCGTATATTTACTAGAGAAGAGTGAGGAATACAATGAACCAACAGGAAATGCAAGTACTTCTGGCGAACGGAGAAGATAGCCTGACCCAATTCAAGCGCACTATGAACAATCCTGATCAGCTTGCAGCTGAACTGGTAGCCTTCAGCAACTCAGCTGGAGGGAGACTATTCATAGGGGTGCATGATGATGGCTCGGTTGCAGGTCTGTCGATACAGGATGTTCAGCGATTGAACAATATGCTTTCTAACGTGGCTTCCCAACATGTGCATCCTTCCATTAATCCTCTTTCTGAAAATGTTCATACTGATACAGGTATTGTCATAGTGGTAACCGTCTCATCTGGGACGAGCAAACCGTATACAGACAACCAAGGCCTTATCTGGGTGAAAAGTGGCGGTGACAAACGAAAGGTAACTGCGAGGGAAGAGATGCAACGCATGTTCCAGTCTGCAGGACTGGTTCATGCTGATGAAGTTCCTGTTCCTGGTATGAATAGTGCCGATGTGGATCTCTTCTACTTCAGTAATTTCTTTGAGGATGTCTATGGGGAAACCGTTGAAAAACAAAACATCTCCTTGGAAAAACTCTTGGAAAACATGAATCTTGTGAAAAATGGAATGCTCAATCTTGCAGGGGCTTTGCTCTTTTCAAGACGTTCCAGATATATGTTGCCAAATTTTATCATCAAGGCAGTAGCCTATCCTGGTACTGACATTGATAAAGAGCATTATAAAGACAGTCGTGATTTTTCCGGTAAACTTGAAGAAGTCTTTTCAGGTGCTCTATCCTTTATCATGAATAACATCCCATATGCACAGGGAAATCAGAATATCAATTCCATCGCAGAACCAATTGTACCCCAGACTGTCTGGGAAGAACTATTAGCCAATGCATTGTTGCATCGAGATTACTTTGTTTCTTCTGCAATACGAATCTTTCTGTTCAAGGATAGGGTGGAAATCATCAGCCCCGGTCATTTGCCGAATAATCTTACGATAGAGAACATCAAGGCAGGAAACTCGGTGATAAGAAACCCAATTCTTGCCTCGTTCGGAACGAAAATATTACCCTATAGAGGGCTGGGGAATGGAATTCGCAGAGCACTGAAAATTCACGAGCATATTGAATTCATTGATGACAGGGATGGAAACCAGTTCATTGCCATAGTTCACTACACTAGGTGATGGGAAGAACTCCCACCTTTTCAGCAAAAACCGCTGAAATAGGGCATTCAGAGCGTGATTTGACTTATTAAGAAGGAACCGGTACGAGTACCGGTTATCAGGTTGGATTCCACAAAATACATAACGGAATCCAATATTTTTTTTAGCTTTATATATCAATAACAATATTAATAATAATAATAACTATCCATCTGTCTCCAAATACTGAAAATCTTCACCCCTTCCTTGATCCTGTAGTATGACCAAAAACTCTCTTTGTCTTTACTAGGGTTTAGAGGGTCCTCCAAATACAATGAGTCTGAAAGACTACAGGTTTTCATCATCCCAATCAGGATCATCCCAAAGATCCTCTTCATCCCCCGCTATCCCTTTCGGAAGATGCTCTGCCAAGGTGACCCATTGACTATCAGGATTGGGAACACGCTGTTCAAGCAGATACACAAGGTTTGAACCGCTATGAATGCGCAAGAGGTCAAGAAACTGCTCTTCACTATACCTCTTCCCATCGATAAGGAAGTCCAGCTTATCAGAATTCTGATCGTTCTCAACGATACCAACCGAACCCATGTCATTGAGCATTCCCTCTTCCATGGTGGGTCTATATGTCCTGAATGCAACTTTGGATCTTAACTCCTTCATAGCTTCTGCTCCACTCATCAGGAACGAGCCTACAAAGCAGATTGACTCAAGCCTCTTCCCTTTGCCCCTATAGGCAAAGTAGGCAACCCCCGAAACAAAGATCTCCATTCTCACCATGAACCGTTTCCCCAACACAGAGATGGAAGCCGGATGCTTGTACAGCCCATAATCAAGCCCGAGCCGTTCGCAGAACCAAGCGTTGTAGCAATCATCACAGAGATGTATCTGCTTCCCATCTTCCAAGGTCAGATGATGATTCCCCCACGCATTGCATGACTTACAGGTATCCATGGCTATTCCTCCCATGGCATCAGCATAGTGTAGGATAATCCCACAAGCAAGAAATCTCTCTTTTTTCTAACCCCGATGTTACTTGTTTGGTACCCACCTCAACAATTAAACTCCAACTGGCTCCTTCCTGGTCCCAGTTGGTTTTTTGGCCTATAGCCTCAATAGCAATTACGATATATACAAAAGTATGCTCACCAGAATCCCACCCTGCATACGACATGCCCCTGATACCAGGAAAAGCTGCCTTGCCTGAAGCAATAAGGACTGACACCCTTCTTAGGCATACATAGGCAGGAGGAATTCACAACAATGGCAACTGTAATTCGAAGCCTGGGAATCACAGGCGTGCCCGGTAGGGGTACCGGTTATCAGGAAGGATCTCCACACTTCTGTATGTTCACAACGGCATACACGGTGATTGCCAGAGTTTGTATCAACCAGCGAGGCTTGGCAATTCGGCCGAGTTGAACTTAAAAAACAATCCAAGAAGCTCTTCGCGATATTGGATGACATAGGAGTCGAGAGGTGAGTATGAGACAACAAGCAGAAGCATACTTGAGAACAGCGTTACATAATCCAACTGCATCTTTTCGTGATGGCCAATGGGAAAGCATTGAACAGCTTTTACAGAGAAACCGAGTTCTTGTTGTGCAGCGCACTGGCTGGGGGAAGAGCATGGTCTATTTCATTGCTACAAAACTTATGCGTGATCAAGGTGCTGGCCCGACGCTTCTGATTTCTCCCCTGCTGTCACTCATGCGGAACCAGCTCGAGGCCGCAAATCGAATTGGCATACTAGGTCGTACTATTAACAGTACCAACACTGAAGAATGGGAACAGATTCAGAGAGAGTTGGTGTCGAATCAGGTGGATGTCCTTTTGATCTCACCGGAACGACTAGCTAATGACGATTTCCGGCAGACAATTATGACAAATTTGGCCAACAATATAGGGTTGTTTGTTATTGATGAAGCTCATTGTATCTCAGACTGGGGACATGATTTTCGACCGGATTATCGTCGGATTGTGCGTATTCTGCAGGCTATTCCCTCTAACGTGCCTGTTTTGGCAACCACGGCTACTGCAAATGACAGGGTCGTAAACGATATTAAAACACAGCTTGGTCATACTATTATTCTCCAAAGAGGGTCGTTGGTTCGCAAGAGCCTAAAACTTCAGAATATCAATATGCCCAGCCCCGCAGCTAGGATGGCATGGCTAGCACAAACCATCCCAACTCTTTGCGGAAGTGGAATAGTGTATACGCTCACCCAGCGCGATTCTGAGAGAGTAGCTGAATGGCTCCGAATTAACTGTATTAAGGCCAAGGCTTATCATGCGGGTATATCAGATGGTGACGATGGAAATTCAAGTAGAGAGGATCTTGAACAACAACTTCTGAACAATGAAATCAAGGTGCTGGTAGCGACGGTAGCGCTTGGGATGGGTTTTGACAAACCCGACCTTGGGTTTGTCATTCACTTCCAACGACCGGCATCAGTGGTTCATTATTACCAGCAGGTTGGCAGGGCTGGTCGCGCTGTCGATGAAGCGTATGGCATTTTACTCTGTGGTGAGGAGGATGACCATATTGCTGATTTCTTTATACGGAATGCATTTCCGCTCCAGCAGCATGTTTCTGAGATTCTCAGGGTGCTTGATGAATCCAGCAACGGACTCTCTGTCCCAGAGATGCAGCGTGTCTTAAATCTCCGTAAGAACCAGATTGATAAAACCATAAAATTTCTGACCATCGAATCTCCATCCCCGATTACAAAGATTGGCTCAAAATGGCACGTCACAGCTACCTCTGCTACGTATAAGGTAGATCAGGAATACGTAAATGCCATCACAGCTATACGACGGGCAGAGCAACAGCAGATGCGTGACTACATGGAACACACTGGCTGTCTTATGGCTTTCTTACAAGCTGCTCTGGATGATCATTCTCCAGCGGCTTGTGGGCAATGTCGAAACTGCAATCCAGCGTTGCTATTGGATGAAACCTATGACGACGATTTGGCCAACCGGGCAGGGCTGTTCCTTCGCAGAAGTTATCAGCCACTTCCGCCAAAAAAACAATGGCCAGCCAAAGATATGTTTTCGCAATCACCACTAGACGGATATCGAATTCCGCAGGATCAACTGGCCGAGGAAGGGCGTGCATTAAGCCTTTGGCGTGATGCCGGTTGGGGACAGCTTGTAGCGTATGGAAAGTACCAGACCAATCGATTTTCTGATGAACTGGTAGAGGCTTGTGTAGAAATGCTGAAGGAATGGTCACCCGATCCTTCTCCTGAGTGGGTAACCTGTATCCCATCATTGAATCACCCTACGTTGGTACCCGATTTTGCAGCAAGGTTGGCAAACGCACTCAGGTTGCCATTTATTCCGTGCATTGAAAAAGTACGCGCCAATAGTCAGCAGAAATATATGGAAAACAGCTACCATCAGGTCAGAAACCTGGATGGTGTATTCAGTATAAATTTAGAACCCAAAGACTATCAGAGGTGTCTGTTAGTCGATGACATGATCGATTCAGGATGGACTTTCACCGTGGCATCGGCCTTGCTGCGTCAAGTGGGTTGCGTTAAAGTATATCCAATGGCATTAGCCTTAAACTCACCAAGGATGAACTGATGGTAAACGATTTCCTAACTGAAGATACAAAAGCGATACTTCTGCTCTGTGGCGTTTTTGGAAAAGATTGCTCTGAAAAACCGCTATCATTGGCAGAATACTCATTGCTTGTGCGCTGGCTCATCAAGGTGAAAATGCGCCCCGGTAATCTGCTGCAAATAGATTTTATTAACGATGCCTCCATGGGCTCAGGCATCGATAAGCAACGCCTGGAATCATTGCTTGGTCGAGGTGTACAGCTTGGCTTTGCTGTAGAAGAATGGCAACGCAATGGTATCTGGATTATCAGTCGAAGTGATGGCGATTATCCAGCCCGTTATAAAAAGCACCTTAAAGACAAGGCCCCTCCCTTATTGTTTGGTGTAGGGAACCGTTCCTTGCTACAAGGGGGCGGTCTTGGTATTGTCGGCTCTCGTAATGTAGATCAGGCCGGTGAATCCTTCACCCGTCAGGTCGCTGAACTCTGCGCAAATAATTGCATGCCAGTTGTTTCAGGAGGTGCCCGTGGTGTTGATCAGATTTCCATGAACGCAGCGCTTGAGGCCGGTGGCGTTGCCATAGGGATTCTTGCTGAGAATCTTTTAAAGAAAAGCGTAGAACGAAATGCCCGTCACGCTATTGCCGATGGACGTCTGGTGTTGCTTTCTCCTTATCATCCTAATGCCCGCTTTACCGTTGGAACAGCCATGGGAAGAAACAAACTGATCTATGCTATGTCGGATTACAGTCTGGTTGTCAGTGCAGAGCACAAAAAAGGCGGCACATGGACTGGAGCAGAAGAAGAACTCAAGCGGGGAAACTCATTGCCTGTCTTTGTACGGATAGGAAACGATGTGCCACAGGGAAACAGCAAACTGCTGGGGCTGGGTGCAATAGCATGGCCCGATTTGATTGATCGCAACAACTTCAGACAACAGCTCCATGACTTAGCAGTTAATGCCCGGGAAAACCGGCCTATAAAGAATTTGAGTCTCTTTGATTTTCAGGCGGACTAAGATACAAATCCTGCTGAAGAGATGCCCCCAGTCATCGATGCTGAGAAAGAAAATACACCAAGTGCAGAACCAGAGTCTGTCGTTGAGACCAACTCCCACCTCAACATTTAAAATCCAACTGGCTCCTTCCTGGTCCCGGTTGGTTTTTTTTGGCCTATACCCCAATACAACTAACGATAGTACCAGGAAAAAACTGCCTTGCCTGAAGCAATATGGAGTGACACCCTTCTTAGGCATACATAGGCAGGAGGAATTCAAAACAATGGCAACAGTAATCAGAAGCCTGGGCATCACAGGCATCAGCGGCTATCCCTTAGGTGTGGAAGTCGCCATCATCGCCGGATTGCCGGGGACCACCATCGTAGGACTGGGGGATATTGCTGTTAAAGAGGCAAAGGACCGTATGGAAGCCTGTACCGAAGAACTCTCGTATGCCTATCCCACCAAGAAGGTAGTAGTCAACCTCAGCCCCAGTGACATACCCAAGAGGGGAGCCTATCTCGACCTTCCCATGCTCATGGGCCTGCTGGTGGAATCAGGACAGGTCAGGCCCAAGATCGAAACCTGGGAGGAGATCGCTTTTGTCGGTGGCATCAGCACCACCGGAACCCTCGTCGGCTTTGACGGCGTATTGCCCATGGCAATCCAGGCCCACAAGCTCGGCTGGAAGAAGCTCATCGTTCCCTTCGATTGTGCCGATGAAGCCTCCCTGGTCACCGATATCGATGTCGTCGCCTGCAAGACAGTCACCCAAGTCATTGCCTACCTCGAGACTCGACTTCACCTTAGCTTCCACAAGCGCAAACCAGACTCAAAAGAGAATGCTCAGAACAGCAAGGATGGCGATTACTCCGATGTCGTCGGACATGAAGAAATACTCCCCTACCTTGCAGCAGCGGTTGCAGGGAACCACAACCTTTTACTGGTAGGGATCCCAGGAAGTGGCAAAAGTATGATGGCACGATTGCTACCCACCATACTCCCTCCCATGGGAGAGCATGAGATGCTGGAAGTCTCCTCCATCTACAGCATAGCAGGGGAGCTTGACGGCCATGAGCTCAAGCAGACCAGGCCCTTTTGCAGCCCCCACTACACCATGTCCGCCCACGCCCTCATCGGGGGAGGTCCCTATGCCAAGCCCGGGGAAGTCACCCTGGCACACCGAGGCATCCTCTTTCTTGACGAACTGCCCGAGTTCGGCAGAAAGACCCTCGAATCACTTCGACTACCCTTGGAAGACAAGAAGGTAACCATAAGCCGCGTGAACCAGACAAACAGATACCCCGCCGATTTCATGCTCGTCGCAGCCATGAACCCCTGCCCCTGCGCTTATGCAGGGACCAACCGTTGCGAATGTACCCCCTTTGCCATCCGCACCTATCGGCAACGCATCTCCGGACCGATACTCGACCGCATCGACATGCAGAAATATGTAGGCAGGGTTGCATTCAGTGACGGCCACCTCATGAGCGGAACCATCAGCTCTTCTGATTTGCGCACAACCGTACAGCTCGCCCGTGACCGCCAGCTCCACCGGTTCAGAAAAGGAGGGGAGGCGATAACAACCAACTCAGAGATGAACAGCTCCCACCTACGTCGATACTGCGTCCTCGACGACGACTGTGCAACCCTCCTGCAAAGGACCTATGAACGCGACAACCTCTCTGTACGTGCCCGATACAAGACCATCAAGCTTGCCAGAACCTTTGCCGACATTGACGGCAGCGATCCTATCAAGCGACAGCATCTGATCAAGGCACTTTTTTCCCGTGATCTTGAGAGGGATGTGCACCATGGGTGAGAACATCGTCTATTGGGTGTGGCTGAACGAACTCAGAGGCCTTTCCAACAAAGCAAAACGCAAGCTACTGACTACCTTTGAAACACCAGAAGCAGTATTTCAGGCAAGCCTGGAAAGCATACAGCACGTGTTGTCCAAAAAGAGTCCGTATCCCTCCCATGCAGACTCTGCTGTAGCCGAGACCCCCAAGGAAATGGCCTTCGCCTCTCTATGGGCAAAGCGTAACCTCAACGAAGCCGAAACGATACTCAACAACAACGAACACAAGGGCATCCAGGTATTGCGAGCATCCGACGAGCATTACCGGGCTATCTTTACCACCGACTTGCAAACACCCCTGGTCCTCTACTACCGTGGGACAATCGCCCCTCCCTCTGTCCCTATCGTTGGTGTCATAGGGTCTCGGTCCTGCACTCCCTACGGCCAGCTGGTTACCAAGGCCGCAGTAGCGACCTTGGTTGAAAAGGGGAACATCATAGCCTCCGGCCTCTCCTTCGGCATAGACGCCCTTGCACATGAGACCACCCTCGACTGTAATGGTCGTACCTACGCCTTTCTACCCTCTGGCTTGCACAAGGCCCAGCCAGCATCCCATGCCCAGCTTATGGAACGCATAGTCTCTACAGGCCTCGTCATCACCCCCTACGCCTACGGCAAGGATGCCTTGCCCTTCCGATTCATCGGAAGAAACAGCCTGCTCGCCTCCTGGTGCACCTCACTTCTTGTCGTAGAGGCACGATTAGAGAGCGGAAGCATGAACACCGCCAAGAGTGCCTTAGCAAAAGGCAAACAGGTGTTTGCCGTCCCCAACAGCCTCCTGGAACCCCAGAGCAGCGGGACCAACCACCTCCTGTCCATAGGAGCCCACGTCTACCTCAATGACCACCTTCTAGCGGATGAAAACCCTGAGATGGAGCCCTCTGACCTGCAGGAAGAGCATTGCGTGATCAAGGCCCTTCACAACAAGGGCCTCACCACCGCCGCCCTTCGTATCGCTGTAGGATTCACCTTCCTTTCCCTGCTGGAAACCCTGAACGAACTGGAGCTGACAGGCAAGATCAAATTCCGATCAGACGGCAAGTGGCATACAGCCACAGGAGCTTGAAACATGCCCAGAAGAAAGAGGAACGCCGAGCCACAGACCATCCACCATGTGATACAACGGGGCAACAACCGCAACTACATCTATGAGAACACCCGAGACAAGCGAGAGTTCCTCTCGATTCTCACGACAGCACTCACCACCTATGATACTGTCCTTTTGCAGTACGTCCTCATGGACAACCACTACCACCTGCTTGTCAGGGTGGGAGACCAACCACTATCAGACTTTGTCCGCCTGTTGAACCGAAACTACAGCCTCTACTACAACCAACGCTACAACCGCATCGGAACCATCTACGGAGACAGATACAAAAGCTATCTCCTTACTGAGAAGGAGAAGTTCTTCAGCACCGTACGCTACATCGTAAGGAATCCAGTGAAGGCAGGCCTCTCTCCCACCCCAGCACACTACCTATGGAGCGGGCACGCCTCAGTTCTCGACAAGGCTTCACCCATCATCAACAGGACGGAGCTGCTTGCCTACTTCTCCCCCGATGAGGACTTGGCCTTGAAGCGCTATGTGGAGTGCACCGAGGGTGAAGGATGGACTGCACAGGTTGGGTTCTCCACCATCATCGACCGCAGAATGGAGACAGAGGAACGCCTACGTTGTCTTTTTGACCGGCTCCTCTCAGAACGGAGTCTGATGGGTTATCAGAAGATGATACTATCAGGGGCAACAACCAAGCTCTCCCGTGAACTGAGGAACACCTTCATCCTCCTTGCCATAGCAGACGCCCATGCCCTGAAGGATATCGCAGCCTTCCTGCACATCAGTCACGAGACAGTACGAAGGATTGGCAAGCAAGTCTAAAGATACCCCTTATCGCCTTAATGATTGCAGAGATTTCAGCAAACCTCTCATCCTGTTCCTCTTGTGTCGTAGACTCCATGACCTCTTCCTTATTCTCGACTTTGTAATTCACTTCCCCGGTGGTCTTATACCTGATTACCATTGAAAGTACCTGAGAGACGCTCTTCCCCTGGTTCTTGAAGTCGGAGAGTACCTCAGTTTGTACTACACGTTTGAATCGACTTCCAAGACTTTCCCGGGAGCCTTCAATGAAAGCTTGGAGAAGATGTTTTTCGCTTCATCTGAGATCTGTGACGTGTACCAGAGAGTGGAACTTCTGGTCTCTATCAACCTCGCGGTAATGTCCTCAAGGGTTCGAGAGATTGAGAACCAGGTCAATCCTGTTTTCTCTTCAGCATAGCGAACCAGTACCATTGCCATCCAGCCTGTGGTACACAGGCCGGAGCTCAAGGACATTCTTCATGTCCCGGAACACCCGCTCAATCCCGAACAGCTGCTTGTACCCCATGGAAATCCATCGGCATCTTGAGAGCCTTGGGGCTGCAGGTTCAAAAAGCAAGAAGATTCCAGGGGTGGGGAACCTGAGGAAGATTCTCTGTTACGATGTATATGTGGGCGATCGGATGATCCAGAAGGAACCGGTGAGGGATCTGATCACCAAGCAGCCTGATTTCTCCAAGCCCTACACAAGATACCACCTCACCGACGACCATGAACCGATTGTGGACAGGAAGCTGTTCGAGCAGGTGAGGGCTTGATTCGAATGAGTCGATCAGGAAAGGAAGGCCGGCATCTACAGGACCTCGCAATCATATTATCTATACGCTCTGGTGTTCTGTTCCGAATGTGGCCTGCCGTTCAGGAAGGGTGACAGTGCCGAGTACAAGGGCACCACATACCGGTATTGGGTGTGCAGTGGAAAAAGGCGCAAGGACAAGGATCAGTGCACTTGCACCAATCTTTTGATCAGGGATGAACAGCTCTTGAAGACCGTCTCGGACGCCCTTGGATTGCAATGGAGCACCGTCGATGAGTTTGATGCCGATGCCCTTGCCAATTCGGTCGAGAGGATTGTCGTCAAGCCGGACGGAGTCGATGTGGTGATGAAGTATCGCCAGACGGCAAATGGATGAAAGGGTTTCTCGATAGCGGCATTTCACTCATAATTCATCTTCCGGATACTGTAAGATAAACCAATCTGATCTGATAATGGGTCAGTAGCATCGGACCTCACTGAGCATTGGTAGCATGTATAAGTCCCACGGGGACGGGGATAATTCTCCCGTAAAATCATGTACGTGCAGCAGAGGAGGTGGTATGATTATGACAATATGGCGTAGCAAGAAGAAGTGAAGGTTTTAATGCGCCGCGCTTTCATCACACACCGACATGGGGAGGAAGATTGTACATTCTGGATTAGATGATTGACTTATCTTATACATTGTGTATAATCAACACTACTGTAGTGCCAAAGCAGCAACCGATATACGATTTCAATGATTTCCTGGAGGCGTGTAAGGGGGATAGACGTCAACCATCAAGTGTAGTACTGATGGGAGGGGTTGGAAAAACAGCTTCTAAGGATTTTTCTCTCAAGACCAGAGATGCCATTCTCGCATTCATCACTGGAGGAGGTCTGGAAAATCTTGAATATGTCAATTCGCTTCCGTTTCGACTCAGCGCTGAGATTCCACCTCCGATTTGCGATGCCTATACATTCAAGTCAGGATTTACCGACGGGTATATTTCCTTCTTCTTCAGCGCATCGAACAGGAAGTGGGTCATCAAGTCGTTTCATCGGGATGATAAGTGTGGGCCTACTGCGATGGAAATCGCGTTAAGGAATGCAGGGTTATTGCCTGCGAGCCCGGAAAGGAGTGAGTGATTATGGGAAAAGTCATATGTTCATATTGTGGAAAGGAAACTGTATCGATCGAGGAGCATGAGATAGAGCTTAGCGAACCCTATGGTGGATTTAGTACCGTCAAGATAAAAGAAAAAGTATGCAACCATTGTGGATTTGCCGAAGATGATGACAGCAATGATATCGTGATTCAAAAAGAGCTTTCGGTGCTCAAGCGAATCTCGATGGTGAAAGTGCTTGATGCGCTTAACTCCATGGGCCATACGACTGCATCCATGGAACGCGCCTTGGGACTTCCTGCAAGGACGCTCGCGAGGTGGAAGAATGAACGATCCATGTCCCCTTCGGCATCAGGAATCGCACTGATGAGGATCATCCGGACATATCCGTGGATACTTGCTGTCGCAGACATGCAATTTGACCATGAGGCAGCTAGGAATATCCTTCTTCAAAATGCAGCCAATGAACTCGTGAAAATTCGTTCTGAACACCCAGAGTGGGAAATGACGTCAAGTGCCTATGTTTCCGACAACTATCTTGAAGTCTTTATCAAAGGGTCAATAAATCCCGTTCCAGAAGCCATATCAGGTGAAAATTACGTCTTTACGTTATGGAATTAGAGGAGCATCCATGAAAATCATCAATTTAATCCTATGTGATGATATACGGTCAGAAGTGGGTAACAAGAAATCCCTTATGGGGGTTTATACAAAAGAGCTTTCTTTTTCTGTCACTGCTGATGAGGCTGGTGTCTGGCCAAAAGATTTGATCCTTGGAATGATGTTGGATTTTTCGATCTCGACCGAGATTAAGAAAAAGGCACATAAGTTCAAGGTCATGTATTCAGTGAATGATGTTGAAAAAACGCTGGGAGAAGGGGAGTTCAATTTCCCTCCAGATGGGCGAGAACAAGAGGGTGATTTCCAAATGACCATTTTTGCCAAATCCCAGTATAGTTTTGAATCCTGCGGGAAACTCTCGCATTGCGTGAAAATATTCGATGTCTCAGGGAATGAGATAGCTCAGGCTAGCCCGATGACCGAGCTCCTCATCAAGGAGAATGTGACCCCGTCTTGAATTCGCCAGTCTCAACAACCCTAAAATCCCCAGAAGGACAGAGGAACGCCTACGTTGTCTCTTCGATCGGCTCCTATCAGAACGGAATCTTATGGGATACCACAAGATGATACTATCAGGGACAACAACCAAGCTCACCCGTGAACTGAGGAACACCTTCATCCTTCTTGCCATAGCAGACGCCCATGCCCTAAAGGATATCGCAGCCTTCCTGCACATCAGTCACGAGACCGTGCGACGGATTGGCAATCAAGCCTAAATCTACCCTATGCCTCAATAATTGCAGAGATTTCAGCAAACCTCTCATCCAGTTCCTCTTGTGTCGTAGACTCCATGACCAGCCTCAGATAGGGTTCCGTATTGCTTATGCGGACACTGAACCACCAGGTGGGGAATTCAATCCTATACCCGTCGAACGTAAGGATCTTGCTATAGTCCTGCAGAGAGTAGGCTGCCAGCAAGTTGTCCATGACCTCTTCCTTATTCTCGACTTTGTAATTCACTTCCCCGGTGGTCTTATACCTGATTACCGTTGAAAGTACCTGAGAGACGCTTTTCCCCTGGTCTTTGAAGTCGGAGAGCACCTCAAGGATACACTTGGTGGCAAAGACAGCACTGTCACAAAAAAAGAAATCCTTGAAATAGTAATGGCCGGAAAGCTCACCTCCAAAGGTAGCCCCCAGTTCCCTCATCTTTTGCTTCACCTGTGCATGCCCGACCTTCCAGACCACCACCTCAAAGCCCAAAGCCTCAAGATAGCTCACCGTAGACCGGCTGCTCCTGATATCGACTACCGCAATCCCTTTTTCGAAATGATGTCCAAGGATTGCCCCCATATGGTCTGCATGGATATAGGTTCCTTTCTCGTCAATGAACATGACCCTGTCTGCATCGCCATCAAAGATGATGCCAAGGTCAGCCTTGCACTGCAAGACTGTCCTTTTGATCTGGTCGCAGGTCGACTCATCCAGTGGATTGGGCTCATGGGCAGGGAAGGACCCGTCAAAATGATCATTGATGTAGCAATGCCCTTCACCAAACAGCTCTTTCGCCACCAGACAAGCCATACCATTGCTGCAATCGATGGCAAGCTTCAGGTTTGAAACGTCAGGCATATCCTTTGCCTGGAAGGCAAGGTAGGGTGTCAGTGCATCGGCGTATCTCACCACACCCTTTTTGTCAGACAGGACGACTTTCGCATGCTCCACATACTCTTTAACCCTGTCCAAGCCATCGGCAAAGCAAACAGGGATGGCATCCCGTTTGCTGACCTTCATCCCATTATACGGGGCAGGGTTATGGCTGGCCGTTATCTGCACAGAAAGGGGCACTCCAAAGTGTACGGTAGCGAAATATACCATAGGGGTTGTAGCAAGCCCGATATCCAACACATCACATCCTGCATCGACAATACCCCGGCTCAGGTTCTCAAACACTTCATCGCTTGAAAGCCTGACATCCCTACCAACCAGAATGGTGTCGCAGTGCATGACCTGGGGAAGGAAGAAACCAATCTTGTACGCAGTCTCTCCATCCCACTCCTCATTCCATATACCCCTGATATCATTGGCCTTGAAAATACCCATATGCCCCCCTATTCCTTGATCGTATCCTTGATGTAATCATACACCCTTCTTTCGACCCTTGCCTCATTTAGTTGATAGCCAAGGTCGCGGATCTGAACCTCTGACAACCGGTTTTGCGTCAGTATGGAGGAAAGCTGGGCTTCAAGGGCTGTCCTTCTGGTCAGGGGAGCCTGCAAGCCTGGCTTGAGCCTTTCGGCACGAGCCTGCTCTGAAGCCACCTCCTCTTCGGAGACCAGAGGATACCCCTCATATTCCTTCAGGTCTTCGCTTTCCTCTTCCCCTAAAGGCCAGCAATGGACCTTCTTTGCTGCCATCGGCTCCCAAAAAGTCCTATGCAACGATAGCCTGATTGTCTCTATGGCCTTTGCCCCAATTTCACAGGTGATCACACTGTTGCCCTTTTCATCCAGGGTACTGACCAGACTCGATTTACCCTGTTCCAGGAAGTTCGTCCTCTCCCCTGTTGTAAGGGCAAACGGGGTAGTCATCGTCACGTTGGTCTTCTCAGTGCCAAGGTTATAGAGACGGACCATAAGGTAGTGTCCGTTCTTGCTCTTGGTTACTGAGGAAACCCTGACAGTATCGTTTGGATCCTCCACACAGAGAAACGAGGAGGCAAAGGGAAGGGACCCCTCGTGCCTATCTGTCTCGATTACCGTGAAGGTGTTGTTGAAGGAATCGGCCTGCCTTACAACCCCTCCCTGCTCATACCCATAGCTATGGGGATAGATGGCATACTCGAATTCCATCTGCCGCAGGCATTGGGCCTGTGGGGTAAGAATTTCCGGCCCGGCATCACCGATACGGGTGTTAATGTCCTTTGCGACCCAGCCGATGGAACGGAAAAGGGTGAGCGCTATCGTCGTGTCCTTTTCCAGTATCGTGTATTCGGGCAACCCCCGTGAAAGGATGGCAAGCCCTCTTTTTGAATCATTGACATCGATGAATTCCTGACCAAGGAAGATAGTATTCGGTTTGGCTTCCCTAGCTCCTACGATTACGTTCCGCACGTTCTGTGGAATCATCGATTCGTCATAGTCATCAATATGTATCGGGTGTTCGACCACATCGAAGGGACTGCCTGCGAAGGAGGTCTTTGCCTCAATTCCTGACGGAAAAAGGACTCGGACGATATGGTCTCTCACAGTGTTCTTGATAGTAGTCTTAATCTCTACAACCGGTGACTCCGCCTTGAGGATGACCCTGGTGCGCACCGGCATGTTCCTGAGGGTTGCACAACGCTGTGACCGGTCATCAGTCAGCCTTTCCGGCAATTCCATAACATAATCAAGTGCGACCTCTACGATTGCATCCTGCTGCTTCACCACCCTGATCGTAGGCTTGCAGTCGGTGGAAGAGAACGTCTGGTCGAGGTCCGGATAGGAATAGTTGTACTCATCGCCGGCATCGCCGGCATCCTCGAGCCTCCCAAGGCCCCTGTAACAATGTCCGGTATCCTTCTCTGTAAGGTCGAGGGACCCATCATCACATATGATAACCTCCAGGAACCTGTTGGAAAGGGTTCTTCCCTCAAGCTTCACAGCTAGCGAAGTGGGTATTCTCTCCTTTGTCTCCTGCACTACGGAATACCCAAGAGCCGGAACGCCTCGGACCAGGGTGCTCTTGCCTGCAAGGGTGACCACCGCATCCCTGCTGTAGGGGGCAGTGTTGAATACCACATAATTCAGAGGTGGCAGGGTACTGGTATCGATTAGCGAGGCCATATGGGACAGTGACCTTTCTATCACGTCATCTATGAGGAAGTGCACATCCCTATAGCGGGCTTCCATATCGGAATGGACGTCATCGATACTGCAACCACAGATGCTGTCATGCGGATGGTTTTGCAAGAGCAATTCCCAGGCCTTGTCGAGCGTCGCTTGGGGGAAATCAAAGCCAAGAGCCCAGCAAAGTGTAGAAAGGGGCTCTGCATACTGGCATATAGCCTTCTGGGCCTTGTCATTCTGGAGTTTCAGATACATTCTGGTTGACATTACCCCCGGGAAGACGGAGATGAAACGCCCGCTGTAAAGGGCTCCCTTCAAGGTAATGAGCTCCGGACTTTCCCTCAGCACGCTTTTCAGGTAATCCTCCGGGTTGCTTTGGCAAACCACGATCTCAGGAGTATTCAACTCACCGCTCTGTATTCTGGGCTGGATATCATCCGGCACCATTTCCTGGTCATACCCGTTCATGAGCAATACGTTTTTGGTAGTCATGAAATCTTTCAGTTTTTCCACTTCTCCCAGGATGCGGCTCTTCATGATGGGTGCATGTTCTGCCAGGCGCATGACATTCCGGTAGGAATTGAGCAGGTAGACACTGGGAAGCCTTGTCCCATCAGGGCCTTCCCAGATGAATTCCGACTTGACATTCATAGGGTCCATCTCTACCCCTCTCCAGACGAAAAGACCCCACAATCCGGCTTCCTTATGAATCTGTACCGTCTGGGAAATCTGTCCGAAGTTATCGAGAAGCCATCCTGTAGCCATAGGGAGTGCGTATTCGCTGGCTTTTGAGATGCCAGTTACCAGATTTCGCACCAAGGACTCCCCGCTGACAAACTGCCAGTCCGGTTGGAGGTAATAGGGCCCCAGGTGCAGCCGGCCCTGTTGGGCATACTTCCTGATTTTATCCTTGTACTTGTATACAGGACGATTGAGTTTTTTCAGTTCCTCGAAATAATCATCCAGGAGTAACATCTGCCCGTCGAGGACGAACTGATAGTGTTCTTCTTTTTCGAACATGGCAAAGAGCCGATCGAAAAAGACTACTGTCCATTCGTTCGTATACTTGCTATTCAGATACCATTCCCGGTCCCAGTGTGTATGGGAGATTATTTGTGCGTTCCATTTCATGATATGACCTTCTGGTGAATCCGTAGCAGCTGTTTGTCCAGGCTGCTATAGAATCTGGTTTGAGTTTTTGCGATAGGGGAGAGTTCGGTCTTCAACCTTTGACAGAACCAGCTGTCAGGGCGGAGACGATATAACGCTGCAGGAAGATAAAGACGATGATCGTGGGGATGATACCTATTACACAGGCGGCAGCCAGTAATTGGGTGCTGATAGTGTCGGCAGAGGACTGCATATTTACCAATCCAACCGAAATGGGGAACATCCTGGAGTCGCTGAGCATGATGAAGGGGACGATGAACTGGGCCCAACTGCTGACAAAGACCAGGACGACTACGGACAGGAGCCCAGGAAGGATGAGGGGAAGCAATATCCTGGTGAGAATTTGCCAGCGATTGCACCCATCGATGGTTCCCGCCTCGTCAATGGACCGTGGAATGGTGTCGAAATACCCCTTCAGGGTCCAGGTTCCGAACGGCAGGGCAAGGGCAATATAGATCAGGACCAGGGAAAACCAGCTGTTCAGCAACCCAAGTCGGCTAAAGTACCGGTACAGGGGGATTACGATTATCAGAGGTGAGATCATCTGGAATATCAGAACACTGAACTGGAGCATCTTGCTGCCCCTGAATTTGATGCGGGAGAAGGCATAGGCTGCCGGGATGATTACCAAGGACGACCCCACGATGGTCCCCGCCACTATACCCATCGAATTCATGAGGTAGGAGAATATGTCGGCGTTCCACAAGGCCTGCCTGTAGTTTGCAAAGGAAAAGGTTTCGGGGAGGACCTTTGGTGGGGTGTAAAACAGTTCGGGGACTGTCTTGAAGGAAAGGGAGACGATCCAGAGCAGCGGGCTCAGGAAGAAGAATACGATACCAGCGTACAAAACATATAGTAAGGTCTTCTGTTGGACTTTTTGATTAATCTTCATCGTTTGCCTCCTTCCTAATTTTCGTCGCGGTTGCGAATGGCTCTGAAATATATCAGGGCCATGATTGAGTTGATTACCAAGAGAATCGTTGCATAGACCGAACCCTTTGCGAGACTGTGCGTCTTGAAAATGGCATTGTAGGAGGTCATGGCGAGCACTTCGGTAGCCCTGCCTGGGCCTCCTCCGGTGAGGGAGAGTACCATGTCAAAGGTATTGAAGGTCATGATGGTATTGAGGATGAGATTCGTGGTAATGACAGAGAAAATGTTGGGCAGTATGATATGGATCAAGCGTTGATAGGGGGTTACCCCATCGATTGCGCTTGCCTCAATCTGTTCCTTTCCAATGGTCTTGAGCCCTGCATAGCTGAGGATCATACTTTGGGCTGAGCCACGCCAGATATTGGCCACAATGACACAGGCTAGGGCGGTCTTTGGAGTGGTCAAAAAGGAAACGCCATGGAGTCCGAACTTTGCCAGGATCGAGACAAGTATGCCTGTTCCTGTCTCGTTGTACATGAAGCCCCATACGACCCCGACGATAACTCCAGGGATAGCCCAGGAGAGCAAGTTCACTACGCGTACGAATACTGTACCACGGAGTTTCAGACTCTCACCCTTGTCTACAGCCAAGGCAACGACAAGACCCAGGAGGGTTTGGAAGACTACGCTGAAAAACACGAAGATGAAGGTAATCGCCAGAATTTCATAGGTGACAGGATTTCCCAGTACGGATTTGTAGGAGTTCAACGTATAGGTGTAGCTTGGCCTCAGAATGCTGGCATCGGTAAAACCGTACCGCAACACTTCAAAGGTTGGATAGATAAACATGAAGCCGAGGACCAACACGAGGGGGAATAGCCAGGGGATGGGGGTATCGCTGAAATGTTTGTTCCTGGCCAGTGAACGGGTGGTTTTTTCTGCCATGGTAGGTGCTCCTCCTAAAGTATAGGAACGGGAAAAGTAGATAGCCGGTGGCTCTGCCTTCCCCGTTCCTGTGTAACCAGATCAATTGTCGGTTAGTAGTTTTTGACGTTTAAAATGAGTCTTTCCAAGGCCTGTTCCGGGGTTGCTGAACCGGTGAGGATCTCTCCGATGGCAACCTGGGTTTCTGTTGAGATTACGTTGTACAATTCAACAGCGGGTCTGGTGGAAGCACTGTCCAACAGGTCCAGGGTGATTTTCGAATACGGGTCTTGGGTGAGGTATTCGAAGCTCTCATACTGGGACATTCTGGTAGGCAGGTACCCACCGATACGACTCCAGGATTCCTGGGCGACGTCGGAAGAGTACAAGGCTATTGCAAGATCGGCTGCAAGGATGCGGTGCAGTTCGTCTTTTGCAAAAACGACATTGGTCCAACCACCAGCGGAAGACGTGCTGTTCTGCCCTGCTTCCATGGTAGGAAGGGCTGCAAAACCCCATTTGCTGTTGAATTCGTCAGCACCCAAGAGGTCTCTCAACTGGTTGATCGCCCAGTTTCCCCCGATGAACATGGCAACTTTTCCGGCCTTTACGTCGCCATACATTGCAGGCTCGTTCTTGTAGTCGATGACGGTCCTAGGGGTGACGCCCTCGTCGATGGTTCTCTTGAAGAAGTTGAGGAACTTGAGCATCGCCTCCTTGTCCGCGCCCTTGACGAAGGCCATGGAGCCATCGTCATTGACAAGTTTCGCACCCTGGGACCAGTACAATCCCCAGAGGTTGTTGACCGTTGCCTCGTCACGGCCACCACAGTAGATAAGGCCGGTGAGTCCCTGCTTGGTCATATCCTTTGCAACGGAGATCAGTTCATCCACGTTGGTTGGAGGGGTCTGGATCAAGTCCTTGCGATAGAAGAGACCGCGCACATCGGTGGTATACCATAGGGCAAGCATCTTATCCCCATCCATGACGGTATTGCGGATATAGGGGAAGAAGTCTTCCGCGTAGATTCCCGCAGCGTTTGCAATGTCTTCGATCGGCTGTGCATATTGGGCAAACAGGGGCATCATGAAAGAGTCTACGGCACTGAGGTCAGGGGCTCCGCCTTCAGCTACCGTCACCCTCAGTTTTGTCATGTTGTCATTGACGCTGCTTGAGGTTCCGATAGGAATGATGCGTACATTCGGATGGGCCTGTACCCATGCAGGGCAATCGCATAAAAATTAAAAAGCAGCAATAAGCCCAGGATTTGAAGGTTTTAAGTTCTGGGTATTTTTTTGT